>MPDF01000028.1 GCA_001874365.1 Gammaproteobacteria bacterium MedPE
AGTCACTTAATAGCTGAATCTTTTTAGCTGAAACGCAACCCGCGATTGCGCCGATTTTAGGAGACTTGAACACATCACGAACTTCAGCAAGACCAATGATTTCTTGTTTGAACTCAGGGGCTAATAAGCCGCTCATCGCTGATTTGATTTCGTTAATCAAATCGTAGATTACGCTGTAGTAACGCATGTCTAAGTTTTCATTTTGGATAACTTTACGTGCAGTTGCGTCGGCACGAACGTTGAAACCAAGCATGATAGCGTTAGATGCTGCTGCTAATGTTGCGTCTGTTTCAGTAATACCACCAACACCACGGCTGATAATGTTTACTTTAACTTCTTCAGTAGACAGTTTTTCTAGTGAATCAGCAATCGCTGCTAATGAACCTTCAACGTCAGTTTTCAAGATAACGTTAAGCTCTGAACATTCACCGGCTGTCATGTTAGAGAACATGTTCTCTAGTTTAGCTTTTTGCTGACGAGCAAGTTTCAAGTCACGGAATTTACCTTGACGGTAAAGTGCAACTTCACGTGCTTTACGTTCATCTGAAACTACCGTTGCTTCATCACCGGCTTTAGGTACCGCTGATAAACCTAAAATCTCAACAGGGATACTTGGACCAGCGGTTCTGATCTCTTTACCATTTTCGTCGCGCATTGCACGAACACGGCCATACTCAAGACCACAAAGAATAATGTCACCGTGGTTTAACTGACCTTCTTGAACAAGTACGGTTGCTACTGGACCACGACCTTTATCAAGACGAGATTCGATAACAACACCAGCAGCGTGACCTTCGTCAGTTGCTTGAAGTTCAAGTAGTTCAGCTTGCATTAGAATCGCTTCTAATAATGCATCAACACCAGTACCAGCTTTTGCAGATACGTGACAGAATTGAACGTCGCCGCCCCACTCTTCAGGAATAACGTCTAGTGCAGAAAGTTCGTTTTTAACACGATCAGGATCTGCACCTTCTTTATCCATTTTATTGACAGCGATAATGATTGGAGCGCCAGCCGCCTTAGCATGCTCAACCGCCTCTTTCGTTTGTGGCATTACACCATCATCAGCAGCAACAACAATGATTACAACGTCAGTCGCTTTTGCACCACGTGAACGCATCGCAGTGAACGCGGCGTGTCCTGGAGTATCTAAGAAGGTAATCATCGAACCATCAACATCTACGTGGTAAGCACCAATGTGCTGCGTGATACCACCGGCTTCGCCAGCAGCAACTTTCGCTTTACGGATGTAATCAAGTAATGATGTTTTACCGTGGTCAACGTGACCCATGATAGTAACAACAGGAGCACGAGTTTTCTGCTCACCTTGTGAACCACGCTCAGATAATACTGAGTGCTCTAGTTCATTTTCACGAACGAGTACTACTTTGTAGTCCATCTCTTCACAGATAAGCTCAGCAGTTTCTTGATCAAGCACTTGGTTAATGGTCGCCATTACGCCCATTTTCATTAAGTTTTTGATGACTTCAGTTGCTTTAACTGACATTTTTGATGCCAATTCAGATACTGAAATAGTCTCACTTAAGCGAATTTCAGACTTAGCAACAACCGCAGATTTATCGAAACCTTGTTTGATAGAAGTTGGTGCACTTAATGTACCCTTCTTACCACGGCCGCGATGTGCTGGCTTAGCTGCTTCTTTTTTACCTTTCTTCGCTTTCTTCTTACGACCGCGAGACTCTTCTTGAGAATCCTGCTTGTCTTCAGCTTCACGAGCGTATTCAGAAGACGTTGTGTGGTAATCAGCTTTTTTCTCAGCTTCTTTACGTGCTTTTTCTTCTGCTGCCCAGCGCGCTGCATTTTCTTCAGCAAGTTTCTTCGCTGCAATAGCTTCTTGTTCAGCCGCTGCTTTAACGTTTGCTGCTAATAGCTCAGCTTGACGTTGTTTTAACGCCTCTTCTTCTTTAGCAAGTTCAGCAGCTTTAGCCGCTTCCACTGGATCTTCTTCGGCTTTTGCCGCTTCAGCGCGCGCTTTAGCGTCAGCAGCTGCTTTATCAGCCGCTTCTTTTTCAATGCGCTTAGCTTCTTCAAGTTTCGCTTTTTCTTCAGCTGCTTTTTGCTGTGCCGCTTCACGAGCGATACGTGCTTCTTCATCAGCTTTTGCTTGTTCAGCAGCGCGAGCTTCTTCTTCAGCTTTTGCTTGCTCAGCTAACTCAGCTGGGTCACGTTTAACGTAAGTGCGCTTTTTACGCGTCTCAACATTCACGGTACGACCTTTTTCGCCTGAACCAACTTTCAATGTTGATTTAGTTTTACGTTGTAAGGTCATTTTCTTTGGCGTTGCTTCACCGCCGTGTTGACCTGATAACAATTCAAGTAAGGCTTGTTTTTCTTGTAATGACACGCTGTCATTTTGGCCTTTTTTAAAGCCTGCTTCAGCTAATTGATCGATAACACGTTCTACCGGTGCACCGATTTCATCAGCTAAGCTTTTTACTGTTAACTCTGACATAGTAATAATTCCCCTTGCCTTACTTATTCTTGCTCGTCGCTAAACCAACAAATGTTACGCGCAGCCATAATAAGCTCGCCTGCATGCTCAGCACTTAATTCTTCGATATCTTCTAGATCATCGACGCCTTGCTCTGCTAAATCTTCTAAAGTAACTACACCTTTACTTGCTAATACAAATGCAAGGTGACGCTCTAAGCCTTCCAGGGCTAGTAAATCTTCAGCTGGTTCAACACCATCTAATGATTCTTCAACTTTCAATGCTGATGTTGTTAGTGAGTTTTTCGCACGATCACGTAACTCATTCACTAAGTCTTCATCAAAACCATCAATTTCTAATAACTCATTTACTGGTACGTAAGCGATTTCTTCAAGTGATGTGAAACCTTCTTCAACTAATACCTGAGCGAAGTCTGAATCGATATCTAACTCTTTCGTGAATACGTCAACAATCTTGTTATCTTCTGCTGAATGCTTTTCTTTAAGCTCAGCAACCGTCATCACATTTAGATTCCAACCAGTTAGCTGACTTGCTAAACGGATATTTTGACCGTTACGACCAATTGCTTGTGCTAGGTTGTCTTCTTCAACAGCTAAGTCCATTGAGTTTTCGTCTTCATCAACGATTACACTAACAACTTCTGCTGGTGCCATTGCGTTAATAACGAATTGTGCAACGTTTTCGTCCCAAAGAACGATATCAACACGCTCACCGCCAAGTTCGCCAGAAACGGCTTGTACACGTGAACCACGCATACCAACACAAGCACCAACAGGGTCGATACGTTTATCGTTACTTTTCACAGCGATTTTTGCGCGTGAACCAGGATCACGAGCTGCGCCCATGATGTCTAGCATTTGTTCGCCAATTTCTGGTACTTCAATGCGGAACAACTCAACTAGCATGTCTGGATGCGTACGGCTTACACATAATGATGGGCCACGGTTGTCTTCTTTGATGGTGTATAACAAACCACGGATACGATCACCAGGACGGAAAGACTCACGAGGAAGGCGGTCATCTTTAAAGATGATTGCTTCAGCGTTATTGCCTAAATCGATGATTACGCTGTCACGCGTGCTCTTCTTAACAACACCTGTTACTAGCTCACCAACTTGATCACGGTATTCGTCAACAACCATTTCACGCTCAGCTTCACGTACTTTTTGCACGATAACTTGCTTAGCAGTTTGTGTAGTAATACGGTCAAATTCAATTGAATCAATTTGATCTTCAATAAAATCACCAAGTTGCATGCTCTCATCATCAAACTGTGCAGCTGATAATGTAATTTCTGCCAATGGGTTTTCCATTTCTTCATCAGCAACAACTAACCAACGACGATACGTGTCAAATTCGCCCGTTTTACGGTCGATATCAACACGAACTTCAATTTCTTTCTCTGCTTTCTTTTTCGTTGCACTGGCTAGTGCAATTTCTAGCGCTTCAAAAATTTTCTCGCGAGGTACGCCTTTTTCGTTAGACACAGCCTCTGCAACTAACAATATCTCTTTGCTCATTTCTGCAGTCCTTCTATTTCTAATTTTTAAAATTGCGGAACGATATTAGCTTTTTTAACATTCGCTAATGCAATCGTATATTCTTGTCCATCAACAGTTAATGTAATCATTTCACCGTCAACGTTTACAATCTCACCTTTAAATTTACGACGACCGTCAGTTGGCATTACCGTTTGTAACGATACTGTTTCACCAACACGCTCGCTGTAATGCTTAGCCTTAAATAAAGGACGATCTAAGCCAGGTGAAGATACTTCTAAGTTGTATTCTGTAGAAATTGGATCTTCAACATCTAACACAGCGCTTGCCTGGTGGCTTACTTCAGCACATGCATCAACATCGATACCATTTTCATGGTCGATAAATAGACGTAAAATTGAATGCTTACCCGCACGGATATATTCAATACCAATTAATTCATAACCAGCCGCTTCAACAGCCGGTTCAAGCATTTCTGTTAAGCGATTATCAATAGTAGACAACACTCACTCCTAAATATTTTTCGAAACTCAAAAACAAAAAAAGGGCCTATAGGCCCAGTTTAATAGCAAACAATCAGCTTGCTTGATGTCGTACAGGTAATAAAAAACCCCGTCTAAAAAGCGGGGCTTAACACTGGACCCTGTATATCAAGTTGCCTTGATAGCCAATAATCAACCTAAATCAGTCATTGGGCTTAATCTTTATGAAGCAATTGTTGTTGTGTCGGTTAATTCGAGCAGCCGCTCAAGAATTTAACCCAATCACTACATAAAGCAGATGGCGGAGATTATACGCCTGACTAATAAAATATCAACCTACAATCCCCGTTCTTTAGTGAGTAATTTCACTAAATCTCGATTTAGTCGTTGTTATTTAATCTTTATTAAATTTCCTAACTTAGAAGAAATCTCACTTAAGTGCTGTGACTGTAATACTGTTGTTTGAGCACCTTCTAAAATTGCATGACTCTTATCCGTAATCTCATCGATATTTTCACGTAGTTGGCCAATAGTCGATGACTGTTGTGTTGCCGCGGTGGCATTGTCGGAGTTTAGGCCGTTAATCGTTTCAACTTGACTGGTCACATTATCAAGCAACGTTGACGCGTTAGCGGCGTTATCTACTGTTAACATCGCTTGTTCACGGCTTTCATTCATGACTTCACTGGCCTGTGTCGCGCCAACTTGAAGCCCTTTCACCAAATCATTGATCTCACTGGTGGCTTCTTGAGTTCGTTGAGCCAAGGTTCTCACTTCATCCGCAACGACTGCAAAACCACGCCCCTGCTCACCAGCACGCGCCGCTTCGATAGCGGCGTTGAGTGCCAATAAGTTCGTTTGTTCGGCAATTCCATCAATGGTACTAATGATGCCGCCAATACTGTCACTTTGCGCCGACAGCTGGCCAACGACGTCATTGGCTTGAGTAATATTGTCGGCCAATGCATTAATTTGTTGCAACGTCTGCTGCATATTAGCGCCACTATCATTGATACCTTGTGCCACTTCACTAGTGATTGAAGCGGTGTGATTTGCCCGTTGAGAAACATCCTCACTTACGCTCATCAGGTCGGTCACTGCTTGAGAGATACCATCTAAGTTTGCTTGCTGACTAAAGATATTTGACTCGGCTTCTTTTGCGATGCTCGATGTGGTTGCTGAATGATGTTCAACGTCGGTTGCTTGGTTTCGCACATCATTAAGTAGGTTCTCTAGCGCGCCATGTAGCGTCGCAATACCATCGGATAGCTGATTAATCTCGTACTTTTCATTCTGGGTATGCCAGTTATCCAACGTGCCTTCTTTTAACGAAGACGCCAACGAGGTGGTATTACGTGTTAAGCGGCTAATAGGGTTTGACACATTTTTATATAAGAATAAATAAATAAACCCACTAACTAATAATAAAACAATAAAAGTCGCCAAACTTAATTTGACGGCCAGTGCATTAGACGCCGCTATTTTCGCCGCAATCGGCGTAACCACAGATAAGCCACCCAATACTTTTGCATCGGACACTGGAATACTATGGCAATTGGCACAACCAGGATGCATATTACTCATCAACGGCACGGCCATTTTATAAAACTCACTGTCTTGAGTGATAATAGGATTTAGATCACCACGTGAAAAATTATCAATAGCCTCACGTTCAAAAGATGTTTTAGTGGCGGTAATGTCTTTGCCAAAAGACGTTAAATTCAATTTTGATTCATCAGTAAACAAACGAATTTGAGCGACATCATCACCAAATTTGTGCGTCACAGCGAGATCAACGGCCTCAATAGTTTTAATCCAATCTTGATGTATTTCTGCTTTTTTAACGGGATCAGTTTCTGCGATAAACTCTTGATTAAACCTGACAGTAGATACCATAAACATCTGTGCAGTTCGTTGGATATTCTCATTACTCAGTTGTTCGACGCGATCGATGGTATCACTGCGAAAAGTAGTCACGAGAATAAAGGCTAGCCCAACACAGGCAATAACGGCAACAGCCGCTAAACGAGTTAAGATATTAAAATTTAACGTTGACGATTTCGATGTCATTACGAAATTCCTTTTTCACATTGCTATTGTTTATAATTGATTTGGATCAATCGTTATTTCTATTTGTTATTAACATATAAGAAGAAGTTATTATACCAATAACTCCTAACTTACAAACATAAAAAAACCCGTCACTTAACAAGTAACGGGTTTTTATAATTTGGTGCGGATGGGGGGACTTGAACCCCCACGCCCTTTCGAGCACCAGCCCCTCAAGCTGGCGTGTCTACCAATTCCACCACATCCGCAAATATGTGATTACTGAGGCACTGAACCATTTTCAGACGCTGGATTTTCTTCAGCAGCTGGCGGTTTAGCACTCTCTACTTGCTCTGTAGCAAGATTTTCAAATTCGTCTGTTTTGTTAGAACGTTCAGCAGTCAAGGTACCTAAAAATAGGCTAATGATGAAGAACAATGTTGCTAACACACCAGTACTACGAGTTAAGAAACTACCCGCGCCTGATGAACCGAATACTGAGCCTGATGCACCACTACCAAATGATGCGCCCATGTCGGCACCTTTACCTTGTTGAATCAATACTAAACCAATGATTGCTAAGGCAACAATTAAATAAATTACAATAAGTACTTCGTACATTACAAGCTACTCTGTGCGTTCTGGCAAATTGACATAAACTTGTCGCTAACTAGGCTGGCACCGCCAACTAATGCGCCGTTTATGTCGTTTTGCTTAAATAGTTCAGCAGCGTTTTTTTCATTGACACTACCGCCATATAATATTCTTACTCCTTGAGCGACTTCTGCATCATATTTCGCTAGATGACTGCGAATAAAGTGATGAACAGCTTGTGCCTGCTCAGGGGTTGCGCTTTTACCTGTGCCAATTGCCCATACTGGTTCATAAGCAATTACACCATTTTTAAAAGATTCAATACCCGCTAAATTAACAACAGCATCAATATCTGTCGCGATAACATCAAATGTTTTATCGCCTTCGCGTTCTTGATCTGTTTCACCAGAACATAAAATTGGCGTTATATTGTTATCTAATGCCATTTTATATTTTTTTGCGACTAACTCTGGTGTTTCACCAAAAATAGCACGTCGCTCTGAGTGTCCAACAATCACAAATGATGCGTTAACCTCATTTAGCATGTCAACTGAGATTTCCCCAGTGAATGCACCTGATGTTTTTTCGCTAACATTTTGAGCACCGACATTAATAACACTACTGTTATTCACGACTTGCTGCGAAAGACTTTCAATGTATACGCTTGGAGGACAAATTAACACGTCAATGCCATCTATTGCTTGCGAATTAAATACTTGGGTAAATTCACTAATCAGTGATTTATTCCCGTTCATTTTCCAGTTGCCTGCAATTAGCGGTATTAATTGACTCATTCTTATCCCCTTTAAAAGCGGAGGAGATAGTAACGATTCTTTCACGGCGTTACAAGTATCAATACTAAAAAACTTAACTTTTACAGTTGTTCGCTTTTTTTTTGACCCAAACGCCGTTTTTAGTCGTTGTTTAATTTAAGTAAATTAAGCGCAAACGCGTTTCACAACATCACTAATATCATTTGCATGTTGTCGCACATCGTTTTCAACAACACCTTCGACCATCACGCGAATGAGCGGCTCTGTACCAGACTTTCTTAACAATACTCGGCCTTGGTCACCAAGTGCCGTTTCAGCATTTTCAACCGCGGTTAATACTTCGTTGTTTTGCAGTGGATTTTCATCACCACCAAAACGTACATTAATCAGAATTTGTGGCAGTAATTTCATGCCATTACGCAGCGCTTTAACTGATAATCCTGATTGAACAACCGCTTGCAGTACTAATAACGCCGCTACAACACCATCACCTGTTGTGTTGTGATCAAGCGAAATGATATGACCTGAATTCTCTCCACCAATTTTCCAATCATTTTTTGCCAAGCCTTCAAGAACATGGCGGTCCCCAACATCAGCTCTGACAAACGACACTCCCAGATCGCGCAGCGCTAGTTCTAATCCGAGATTACTCATCTTAGTTCCTACAACACCACCGCCTAATTCACCGCGTTTTAGCGCTTCACGAACAATAATAAATAGCGTTTCATCACCATCCAACGCACTGCCATCACCGTCAACCATCATTAACCGGTCGCCATCACCGTCTAAGGCAATACCCATATCCGCTTTATGCTCAACAACAGCTTTTTGCAAATTGCCTAAATCTGTTGCGCCATAGCCATCATTAATATTCAAGCCGTCAGGTTTGCAACCAATAGACACAACTTCAGCGCCCAGTTCACTAAACACAGCTGGAGCGATGTGATAGGTTGCACCATGCGCACAATCAACAACTAATTTGAGCCCTGCTAATGACAAGTTGTTTGGGAAGTTACTTTTACAAAATTCAATGTAACGACCAGCGGCATCGTTAATTCGACTCGCCTTACCCAGAAATTCAGACGCTACACAGCCCATGCCTTTGTCAATCTCAGCTTCAATAGCGAGTTCTAAATCATCGTCTAATTTAGTGCCATTTGCTGAGAAAAACTTAATGCCGTTATCATAATACGGATTGTGAGAAGCACTTATCACAATGCCCGCTTCCGCGCGGAAAGTCCGAGTAAGATAAGCGATTGCCGGAGTTGGCATCGGTCCGACAAGCGCAACATTTATACCTGCGGCTGATAAACCTGCCTCAAGCGCTGATTCAAGCATATATCCTGAAATACGTGTATCTTTGCCGATGATGACCTTTTTAGTACCAACTTGAGAAAAAACGCGACCCGCAGCGTAACCCAGTTTCATTGCGAATTCAGGGGTAATTTTACCTTCACCTACTTTTCCGCGGATACCATCGGTACCAAAATATTTACGTTGTGACATTGTCTTCCTTATCTTTTTCTAGTCTTTCTTCTAATTTGTGGCGTTAACCACTGTCTTCATGATTTTGAGCATATCTGCTGTTTCTTTAACATCATGAACACGTAAAATGTGCGCCCCTTGTTGAGCGCATAATAACGCACCCGTCAGGCTAGATGCTAGTCGTTCATCAACTTTTAACCCCAAAAGATGATCAAACATACTCTTTCGCGATAATCCTGCAAGCACAGGCAATTCAAAATCTAACAATCGATTGAACTGGTTAATTAACCGGAAATTATGCTCCATGGTCTTTCCAAAACCAAACCCGGGATCAAGCACGATATTTTCTCGTTTAATACCAGCTTTTAAGCATTGCGCGATTCGCTCATTTAAAAAGTTTGCTACTTCATCAATAACATCTTGGTATTGTGGGTTATCTTGCATGTTTTGCGGCTGACCTTTCATATGCATGATACACACAGGAACGCCTGTCTGTGCGGCGACGTCAAGTGCCCCTTTAACCGTTAAAGCGCGCACATCATTAATAAGGTCAGCACCAGCAGCTACAGCTTTTTTCATGACCTGTGGTTTGCTCGTATCTATAGAAATCCATACTTCAGATTCAGCGCGAATGGCCTCAATGATTGGAATAACGCGATCTAACTCTTGTTCTTCGCTAACGTGCGCTGCGCCGGGCCTTGTAGATTCGCCGCCAATATCAATAATGGTAGCGCCGTCTCTAATCATTGCCCGCGCTTGTTCTAATGCTGCATCAATGCGGTCAAATCTTCCTCCATCAGAGAACGAATCTGGTGTGACATTTAAAATCCCCATCACTTGTGGAGATGTTAAATCTAGAGTTTTGTTTTGATTGCTAATTTTCATGCTATTACTCTGACTGGCACTATTAAATTCTAGTCATAAAAAAAGCCCCAACAGGGGCTTTATCAACGACCGTCAATTAAGACGGTGTATCAGTAGACGGATTGCTTGAATCAACTGATGGTTCTTCTTCTTTCTTCGAATCAGACTTATCACCAGTACTACCAGTTGGTGTATTGTCTGATGAGTCATTGTTAGACCAATCAGCTGGCTCACGAACACTAACGCGATCCATTAAGTCATCAATTTGGCCTGCATCAATGGTTTCATACTTCATTAATGCATCTTTCATCGAATGCAAAATATCCATATTATCGCGTAAAATTTGCTCAGCACGCTCGTAGTTACGATTGATTAGCTCTCTTACTTCAACATCAATATCAATCGCTGTTTGATCAGAGATTTGTGTCGGACGTTGTGAGTAAGGGTCATGATTTTCATCAATGTATAGTAATGGTCCCATCTTTTCAGAAAGTCCCCATTGCGTCACCATTTTACGAGCAATAGCAGATGCACGTTCGATGTCATTTGATGCACCAGTCGATACCTTGTCACTACCGTAAATAATTTCTTCCGCGATACGGCCACCGTATAACGATGAAATATTACTTTCCAAGTGCTGTTTCGACTGACTAAATCTATCTTGCTCAGGTAAGTACATCGTTACACCTAACGCGCGACCACGTGGAATGATACTTACTTTATAAACAGGATCATGGTCTGGCACACAGCGACCAACAATCGCATGACCGGCTTCATGGTAAGCTGTCATTTCTTTTTCAGCTTCATCCATTACCATTGAGCGACGTTCCGCGCCCATTAGGATCTTGTCTTTTGCTTTTTCAAACTCTTCCATATTAACAACACGCTTAACACCACGTGCCGCAAATAAGGCAGCTTCGTTTACTAAGTTAGCTAAGTCTGCACCAGAGAAACCTGGTGTACCACGCGCGATAACACTCGCTTTCACATCGTCACCTAATGGTACTTTACGCATGTGAACATTTAAGATTTGTTCACGGCCACGAATGTCAGGTAAACCTACAGTAACTTGGCGGTCAAAACGACCAGGGCGTAATAGCGCATCATCTAATACATCAGGACGGTTAGTCGCAGCAATAACGATAATACCTTCGTTACCTTCAAAACCATCCATTTCAACTAACATTTGGTTTAATGTCTGTTCGCGCTCATCGTTACCGCCACCCATGCCTGCGCCGCGCTTACGACCTACAGCATCGATTTCATCGATAAAGATAATACAAGGTGCAGATTTCTTTGCTTGTTCAAACATGTCACGAACACGTGATGCACCAACACCCACAAACATTTCAACAAAGTCAGAACCAGAAATAGTAAAGAATGGTACTTTTGCTTCGCCTGCAATCGCTTTCGCTAACAATGTTTTACCAGTACCTGGAGGGCCGACTAATAAAACACCGGTTGGAATACGGCCGCCTAACTTTTGGAACTTGGTTGGCTCACGTAAGTAATCAACAAGTTCAGTGACTTCTTCTTTAGCTTCGTCACAACCTGCAACATCGCTAAATGTCGTGTTCACTTGATCTTCGCCCATTAATTTAGCTTTTGATTTACCAAACGACATAGCGCCTTTGCCGCCACCGCCGCCTTGCATCTGACGCATGAAGAAAATCCATACACCAATGAGTAAGATCATTGGGAACCAAGAAATAAAGATCGACGTCAACATACTCGACTCTTCAGGTGCTTTTGCTTGAACAGCAACACCTTTTGACATCATTTGATTGAGAATGTCTTTATCATACAAAGGAACAACAGTTGTAAATTGAGTGCCATCACGACGTTTTCCCGTAATGATTTTGTTATTTTGGTCTACCGTAACATCCGCAATATTGCCACGGTCTACTTCTTTAACAAATGCCGAATACTCCAGCTTGTTTGTACTGCTGCTATCTGGACTAAAGCCATTGAAAACAGACATTAAAACTACAGCAATCACTAGCCACAGTATTAGATTTTTAGCCATATCACTCAATGTAATGACCCCTTAAAAATAATTAAAAAATGAGAACTGGTAACAGGTTACTATACTTTATAACCTGTCGCTACTATATAGACTTCGCGAGAACGATCTCGTGATGAATCTGGCTTACGGGTACGTACGACCTTAAACATAGACCGTATTTCTTTGAGATAGTTTTCATACCCCTCACCCATAAATACTTTTACGGCAAATGCACCATTTGGCGCAAGGACTTCACGGCACATATCTAGCGCTAGCTCAACGAGGTACATTGAACTTGGTTGATCAATCGCTGCGTTACCACTAAAGTTAGGTGCCATATCAGAAAGAACTACATCAACTTTTTCATCACCAACACGACTTAACAACGCTTCAAGCACTTTCTCTTCACGAAAGTCCCCTTGTAAAAACGCTACGCCAGGTAATGCATCCATCGGTAAAATATCACAAGCAATCACTTGTCCCTTATCACCAACTTGTTTTGCAGCATATTGAGACCAACCACCAGGTGCAGCACCTAAATCCACTACAGTCATTCCGGGCTTCATCAATTTGTCTTTATTTTGAATTTCTTCAAGTTTAAATACGGCACGTGAACGTAACCCTAATTTCTGAGCCTTTTGCACATAATGATCGTTAAAATGCTCTTCCATCCAACGATTACTACTCTTAGTACGGGTTTTCTTTTCGTGCATTGATTTTTAATTCTCTTATTAAGTCCTTATTGGGACTTAGGTAATAGTATTATCAAGTTTATGGGGGTAAAATATGCCTTTTCAACCCTAATATAGTGAAATTTATACTAATGAATTTAACCAACAAGCAAAAACAACACCTAAAGGGCCTAGCCCATTCATTAAAACCTGTCGTACAACTTGGTGCAAATGGTTTAACTGAAGGTGTTTTAGCTGAAATTGATAACGCACTTGCGCATCATGAGCTAATTAAAGTTAAAGTTGCTACCAGTGATCGCGAAATGAAAAAACTGATTATTGAAGCAATTGTTCGTGAGACTGAGTCTGTTAAAGTTCAAACCATTGGTCATGTTTTGGTTATCTATAAGCAAAGCGATGAACCAAGCATTAGTTTACCACGCTAGGTTTGCTTGATTGAGGTGGCACCTTGTCACCTTAATCAATTAATAAATTTGGATAAAGCGACTGATAAGTCAATAAAATATCGTCAAGCGGCAAATCAGGCCATTCTCCCCTAAAGTTTAGATATTCCATGTGCTTGTCCCCTGCTTTATTAAAGGGTAAAAAGATTGAATCATCGACCCCATTAAATTCTGCTGCAATAATGCCAAATTTCGTACATAAACGTTCATTAAATGCTGGTGTCGCTTTGACCCACTGACCTTTTAAGAAAACCATGGCGTAACTGTGCCAATAAAATATATCACTGCCCATTTTAGCCCGTAACTTCGACGTCGTGATATGGTTTTTAACATCAGCATAACCGAGTACTGCGGGAACGCCTATACGGCGGCAACAAGCGGCATAGACCACCGCTTTATTCACACACCAGCCTCGGCGTGACGATATACAACCACTGGCACACAAACCAGTAACGGATAAATCAATATGATGAGGGTTGTAAGAGATTTTATCCCTTACCGCATAATAAAGGTTGAGCGCTTGCTGGAATGAGTCACCGTCCCCACGGTATTTATCAACAAACTCGACAACAACGCGATGGTTATAGTCTAAGAATTTACTTGGGGCCAGATAATGATCGGTTGTGGTTAAATCTATTGAGTTCATAACGAAAAAACGCCAGCTTAGCTGGCATTTAATATTCTCTAAATATACTGAACTTCAGTAATTTCAAATTCTTTGGTGCCACTCGGCGTATCTACTTGAACTTCATCGTCCAATGATTTGCCAATAAACGCGCGGGCAATCGGTGAGCTCACTGAAATACGGTTATTTTTAATATCGGCTTCATCTTCACCGACAATGTGATAAGTAACTTCGTTATCAGTATCTAGATCTAACGCTGTTACTGTTGCGCCAAAAATAACACGGCCATTATTAGGCATCTTAGTAACGTCAATCACTTGTGCATTTGATAACTTACCTTCAATTTCTTGAATTCTGCCTTCACAAAAACCCTGTTCTTCACGGGCTGCGTGATATTCAGCATTTTCTTTTAAATCACCATGCTCACGCGCTTCAGCAATATCGTTTACAATGCGTGGGCGTTCTACCGTTTTTAACTGTTCTAATTCTTCTCGTAATGCGACTGCACCACGCTCTGTCATTGGTACTAAACTCATAATGTCTCTTTAAATAACTTATCGCCACTAACGTTAGTGACCTTCACAATTAGCGCTATTCTAGAGGACACAAAAGACAAAGGCAACCGCAGTAGGTTGCCTTTGTAAGAGACGATACTAACTTGTATCTATCCTTATAACGGATTAATCAACTAACAGTTCTTCAGTTTTTGCCGCCATAATAAAATCGTTTCTATGCAACCCTTTAATCGAGTGGCTCCACCAAGTAACTGTCACTTTGCCCCACTCCGTTAAAATACCTGGGTGATGGCCTTCATCTTCGGCAATAGCGCCCAACTTGTTGGTAAATTCAAGTGCCAATTTAAAGTTCTTAAATTTATATACTCGTTCTAATTGCATTACGTCATCAACAACAATTGGTGTCCAATCTGGAATTAACTTAATCAGCTGCGCTAATTCTTCATCACTTACTTTAGGGGCATCAGCACGACATGCTTCACATTGTGATTCACTTAATTTCATTATTATTCCTTAGTTATTTATTTGCACATACTGCTAAGCAGTATTTTTCTTAGGTTCAAATTTCGGTGGTAATAAACCAATTTCCATCGCTTGCTTTACCAAGCCCATTAAATCTAGATTGGTTAGCTCTGTTAAATGTGCGAGGCTTTCAATCACAAAATATTGTGGTTGCATAATATCAATTCGATAAGGCGTTCTAAAGACTGTTAACGGATCTAGTGGCGTGATCTCCGCAGTCTTATGATAGGCATAATTCGTTTCACCTGGAGACGACAAAATCCCCCCACCAATAATACGTAAACCGTCATGACTTCTAACTAGACCAAATTCAACGGTAAACCAATATAAACGCGCCAAATAAACACGTTCTTCTTTAGAGGCCGCTAAGCCTAATTTTCCATAGTGTTGAGTAAAGTTTGCGAAATGCTCATTAGTTAGCATCGCACAATGCCCAAATATTTCATGAAAAATATCAGGTTCTTGCAGATAATCCAATTCTTCTTGAGTACGGATAAATGTAGCGACGGGGAATTTTTTCTCAGACAATAAACGGAAAAACTGTTCAAAGCCAATAAGCGCTGGCACGGGTTCAGTCGACCATCCGGTCGACTTTTGAAGTACTTCGTCTATTTCACTCAGTTGTGGAACACGGTCAAGCGGTAGATTAAGAAGTTCTAGCCCATCAAGAAACTCCTGACACGCGGTTTCTTCGATCCAGTCTAATTGACGAGTTATTAACTGACTCCAAATATCATTTTCTTGGGCAGTATAATCAATCGAGCCATCGTCATTAGGCAGCTTTGCTTTATATTTTGTTGTTTTAGCCACTGTGACAACCTTTGTTTATTCAATCGGTAGATTAAATAAATCATAAAGTCGTGAAGGCAGTCCAATAATTAACACCAAAACATCACTGTAAACTTGTAATGACAACAGTACACTTTGAGTTTGGCCGTAAAAAGCCAAGTCAGTCAATTCACACTAACTTGGCCAAATCACTTACTTTGATTCAGGATCTGCGTTAACAATGTTACTAATAAAATAGTAAGCCATGTATACCGCGATACCGAATAAAATAGCTAAACCGATAATTGATCCCACAGCAGCATCGTTATTCATAATAAATTCTAACCAATCCATAATCACTCTCCTGAAGTTTTTTAATTGGTTTCATTTTATTGTGTTATTAAAAACAAAAGCTGATTAAGATCAATATTAGTATTTGCTAATTATGTGTTTGAACCATTGCCTGATCTAGATCATTTATTAGATCTTCTGCGTGCTCCAATCCTACTGATATTCGTAAAAGCGTATCAGAAATTCCCGCTTGAGCTCTGGCCTCTGGAGAATATGAAGAGTGAGTCATCGACGCAGGGTGTTGAATCAATGATTCAGCGTCGCCCAAACTCACCGCAACTTTAAACAAAGCCAGTGAGTCGGCAAATGCTTTCGCATGAGTTAAGTCACCTTCCAGCTCAAAGGCAATAACCCCGCCTGCGCCCTTCATTTGATTACCAATAAATCGATGCCCAGAATGAGACGCTAATCCAGGATAATAAACCTTTTTAACACTCGGATGAGATTCAAGCCACTGCGCAACCTGTTCACCATTTTCGCAATGACGCTCCATTCTTACCGCTAATGTTTTTAAACCACGAATGATAAGCCATGCGTCAAATGGGGACATAGTGCCGCCAATATCTTTCAAGGTCGTATGTTTAATTTGAGCAATATGTTCGTTACTGCCACAGATAACACCAGCAACAACATCACCGTGCCCATTTAGGTATTTTGTCGCGCTGTGAATCACTACATCAATGCCAAAATCTCCAGGGCGCTGTAAGTAAGGTGTCAAAAATGTATTATCAACCACTGACAATAAGTTGAAACCCTTAGCGAATTGACCAATAAACGCCAAATCATAAACCGCCAAATTTGGATTAACGGGTGTCTCTAAAAATATCGCTTTCGTATTATCTTTTTTAGCAGCCTGTACTTCTTCATGATTCGCCATATCAACGAAAGTCACTTCAATGCCATATCGCGGGAATTGTTCATTAAGTAATGCAAATGTACAGCCATAAACGGCGTTAGATGCAATCAAATGGTCGCCACAAGACAACATGGCAAGAAGAACTCCTGAAACTGCTGCCATACCAGTTGACGTAGCGGCCGCAGCTTCCATATTTTCTAATACTGCCATTCGCTCTTCTAACTGCGTCACAGTCGGATTTGCTAATCGTGTATAAATATATCCTTCTTCTTCACCAGCAAAGCGGCGTCCACCTTGATCGCAGTTATCAAAGGCAAATGTCGAGGTTTGATAAAGTGGTGTAGAAAGTGCGCCGTACTGTGAATCGGGATTATCACCAGCGTGAACGAGCTGGGTGTTAAAGTGTAAAGACTTGTCCATCAAGAATACTCTTCTCTTTATTGTTATTATTTGCAATAACTTAGTTATTCTTGGAATAAAGCACAATCTCTATACGATATTCAATCGCTCAGGCGGATGTAATCTTTTATTTACATTACTTTATTCACAGCACAATAACGGTTGACGAGCCGGCAGTTTTAAAGATTTTATAAGCCCAAAATAAAGAAATAGCTTATCGCTTAGCCAATTTATCTTTGATACGTCCTCCGCGACTGATAACTCGCGTAATTGAAAGTGTATAATTTCGCTCTACTGCTCAGCACGAACATATTCTACCAAGCTCTAAACGTCAAAAAGCCCATCACTTTCGTGACAGGCTTTTCGATTGCTTTTCTAATCTGGAGAGAAAGTGGTTGCTTATCGCTTAGCCAATTTCTCTTTGATACGTGCAGCACGACCTGATAGCTCGCGTAAGTAGTAAAGTTTCGCTTGACGAACAAGACCGCGACGCTTAACTTCGATGCTATCAACTAATGGGCTGTGAGTTTGGAAAACACGCTCAACACCTTCACCGTTAGAGATCTTACGAACTGTGAATGCTGAATGTAGACCACGGTTACGAACGGCTAGTACAACACCTTCGTATGCTTGAAGACGAGTACGATCGCCTTCTACTACGCGAACCTGAACAACAACAGTGTCGCCAGGTGCAAAGCTTGGAAGATCAGTTTTTAACTGTGCATCTTCGATTGCTTGAATAATTGGATTTTTCATATCTTTCTCATTCCTAGAATAAACTGTACTCTTCTAACCTTTGTTTTTTTCAACAAAGCTTGCAAGGATATTCTCTTGCTGGTCAGTCAGAGCTAGGTTTTTGATTAAATCGGGTCGACGGACGAACGTTCGGATTAACGATTGTTCAGCGCGCCAACGCTTAATGTTTTCATGATTACCACTTAGTAATACTGAAGGTACTGACTCACCGTCTAAACATTCAGGTCTGGTGTAATGTGGGCAATCTAATAATCCTTCACTAAACGAATCTTGTTCAGCAGAGGCCATCTTGCCTAACACACCTGGAACTAACCTTGATACCGCATCAATGAGCGTCATCGCTGGTAGTTCACCACCACTTAATACGTAATCGCCAATAGACCATTCTTCGTCAACGAGTGACTGAATAATCCGTTCATCTATTCCTTCGTAACGTCCGCAAATAAGAATTAACTTCTCATTGGTGCTTAGTTCTTCGACCCCAGATTGGTCTAAGCGACGTCCTTGAGGTGATAAATAAATAACTTTAGCATCGCCACCAGCAGCAGCTTTCGCTGCTAAGATAGCGTCGCGCAATGGTTGAACCATCATTAGCATCCCCGGACCACCGCCATAAGGACGATCATCAACGGTGCGATGTTTATCATGGGTGAAATCACGAGGATTCCAACATTGCACTTGTATTAAGCCGTTTTTAACAGCTCGACCTGAAACTCCTTGCTCGGTAATGGCTTTAAACATGTCAGGAAATAACGTAATAACGCCTATCCACATATTATTGTCCCACCAAGTTAGAAGTCAGGTTCCCAGTCCACTTCAATTAAACGATTTTCGCGGTCAATATTCTTAACTACGTCACCGTCTACTAAAGGGATTAATCTTTCTTTTTTACCGAAACCGTCGCGAGCATTTGCTTTTACTTGCAACACGTCGTTAGAACCAGTTTCCATGAGCGCATCTACGTGCCCAAAGTGGTAACCTTTAATGTTCTTAACTTCCATGCCGATAAGTTCACGCCAATAAAAGTCATCATCGCCAAGTTCTTCTAGCTGCTCTTCTTTTACCAATATCTCACACCCAGTTAAACGCGCTGCGTCATCACGGTCTTCAATATCGGTAAAGCGTGCTACAACACCTTTGCCATGTGTGCGCCATTGCGCTACTTCTACTGTTGTTACTTTACCGCCAGCAGATAACTGCCATGGCGAGTAATTAAAAATGTTCTCTGGTGTTTCAGTGTAGGTAGTAATTTTCACCCAACCTTTAATACCATAGGGTGCGCCTACGCAACCTAGTAATACATTGTCGGTTTGATTACTCACTAGTTACCCTTAAGCCGCTTTTTGAGCGTCTTTAATTAATTTTGCTACACGGTCTGAAGCTTGAGCGCCTTGGCCAACCCAGTGTGCAATGCGGTCAAGATCAAGACGTAAAGTCTCTTCTTGGCCACGTGCCAATGGGTTAAAGAAACCAACTTTCTCAATGTAACGACCGTCACGAGCGCAACGGCTGTCAGCTACTACTACCTGGTAGAAAGGACGCTTCTTAGCGCCACCACGTGTCAAACGAATGGTTACCATAGGTAAATATTCCTCTAAAGTGTTTGAAATTAAGTCTTTTAAAAGTTGACCTAACATCAAAAGTGTTAATCTGAATGTTTTCTCAACCTCACTTCAATAGCGCAACGCATAAGCGTTTCGCTCAAAAATAAGGCTAAATAGAACGCACCCCAGATTAGAAAGCCCGCAAATTATACGCGAATAGTGCTTAAGCGCAAGTAATGTTGATCACATATTCTCTTTAGCGATCACAAAAAAAGCCGCTTGATTCAGCGGCTTAATTTTATAGATAGGTACTATTAATGTTTTATCTTGGTGGCATGCCGCCAAAACCGCCACCGCCCATACCAGGAGGCATCATCCCCTTCATGCCGCGCATCATTTTTTGCATACCGCCTTTACCTGACATTTTTTTCATCATTTTTTGCATTTGCGTAAACTGTTTCAATAACTTATTCACGTCTTGAATTTGTGTGCCTGAACCTGCTGCAATGCGGCGTTTACGTGAACCTTTGATAATTTCAGGTTTAGCGCGTTCGCCTGGGGTCATTGATGAAATAATCGCTTCCATTTGGTCAGTCATTTTATCATTCATTTGATTTTTAACTGCATCAGGCACATTACCCATACCAGGCAATTTGTCCATCATGCCCATCATGCCGCCCATGTTTTTCATTTGAGCCAGCTGATCGCGGAAGTCTTCAAGGTCAAAGCCTTTGCCCTTTTTGATTTTCTTTTCAAGTTTCTTGGCTTTGTCTACATCAACTTTTTGTTGAATATCTTCAATCAGTGACAGAACATCACCCATACCAAGAATTCGCGATGCAACACGATCGGGGTGGAACGGTTCTAGCGCATCGGTTTTTTCACCAACACCTAAGAATTTAATCGGTTTACCTGTAATGTGACGAATTGATAGCGCAGCACCGCCTCGTGCATCACCATCGGTTTTCGTTAAAATAACACCGGTTAATGGCAGTGCATCATTAAATGCTTTTGCTGTATTCGCGGCATCTTGACCGGTCATGGCATCAACAACAAATAACGTTTCTACTGGGGTAATAGCCGTATGTAATTCGATGATTTCATCCATCATCTCGCCGTCTACGTGAAGACGACCCGCCGTATCCACAATAACGACATCAATAAATTTCTTCTTCGCATGGGCAATTGCAGCATTAGCAATATCAATTGGCTTTTGAGAAATGTCTGATGGGAAAAATTCTACTTCTACTTCGTCAGCTAAGGTTTCAAGCTGTTTTATCGCCGCTGGGCGATATACGTCAGCACTGACCACTAATACTGATTTTTTCTCACGCTCACGTAAAAATTTAGACAGTTTTGCAACCGATGTTGTTTTACCAGCACCTTGTAAACCTGCCATCATAATAATTGCAGGAGGTTGAGCAGCAAGATTTAAAACTTCGTTAACTTCACCCATTGCTGATTCAAGTTCAGCTTGGACAATTTTTACAAAGACTTGACCAGGACTTAGGCTCTTAGTTACTTCAGTACCAACGGCACGCTCTTTCACTTTTTTAATGAATTCGCGAACAACAGGTAATGCAACGTCAGCTTCTAATAATGCCATGCGCACTTCGCGCAGCGTTTCTTTAATATTGTCTTCCGTTAAACGGCCACGACCACTGATATTTTTCAGCGTGGCGGAAAGACGATCGGTGAGGTTCTCAAACATAAGAAAATAAACCAACTAAAATTGAGTTTTAAAAAATTGCCGCCATTATAGCCTGCACTAACAACAAACAGCTAGTACTTGCCTAATATTCATGAAATTGAATTCGTACAGGCGGGAAATAAGTCATTCACGATAGATACTCCCGCTGGGTGCTGTCGGATTATTTAATCAACGTTGATTAAATAAGGGGGATTTTTCCCCGTTCATATCGCCACGCATATATGTCGTTTTAGTCGGGTTAAAATCTATTAACAGTATTTCCCCTTTTTTCCCCTTTTTAATCGACGTATCTATGGCGATAACGCGATTATCAAAACGGGTTTCAATTTTCTTCATTGATGTATGCCCTACCACCACTCTATCGGCATTAAGTGCTTCTAATACGTTATCAACGGATTTTTGGCTCAGCAATGGATCAAGAAAATAGCCGCGATACCAAATAGGCCCTGTTCGACCGAATAGTAATTTATGAGGTGTTTGCGCTTTAAGTTCATCACGTGAGACACCAATTGACGAGCGCATTACATGATTTGCTTGTTCCAGCGGCATTTTCAGGTCAATGAAATCTTGATGGATCCCGCCGTGCAAGAACACGTGTTTATTAATTTTGATCACGGTAGACTTACTACGCAACCAGCGTCCCAACACGGTTGTTTCGTCAAATAGTGCCTGTAAATCAATATTCATCTGACTTAACGTGTGTTTATATTTTTGATGAATATATCGCTCATCTCCCCTCAACACCATGTATTCATGATTACCCAGTAAATAGTGAACCTTTCCACCAGCGGCTTTTGCTTGCTGCTCTAATTTATAGACTAACCATAACGCTTGAGTCACGGTATCTCCGCGATCAAAAATATCACCGGTGATCACTAGATGACCGTTTAAAAAACGCCAATCGAGATTATCGTCAATGACGCCGTTGGCATTGAGCAGCTGCTTGAAAATATCAAATTGACCGTGAATATCACTAATAGCCGCAATTTTACTCACATTATTAAATGAATCACTCACGTTAATAGCATACTGCTGATTGGAAGGTATCGAACCTAGGTAAGGATGCTTAACATATACACCGTTGATAATATTATGCTCTATCAGTGTGCGTGAAGACTTTTTATCTTTGCCATTAATGAGGTATGGGCCATCATTATATTGCGACGTGTCATCAGATTTACTAGCCATTAAATCGCCTGCAATCACCTGAGAAATGCCGATATAAAGAAGACAAAATAGAGAAACGAGTTGCTTGTTAAGTTTGTACATTTACAATTAACCTATAATTTTTTCGTTAGGTTAACAATTTGTAAGTAGCATGGATATCGAATTTAACGGCTTAATTGCAACCTAATATGTCACTGTAATGCTGAGGTTTAACGAGAGAATAGTTATACCCAAGTTACATGAAGATGCTTGATTTCAGCAAGTCGAGAAGCGCGCCAAATACTAGGCATAAGATGTGTCGTTAAGTCATTCTTAATAAATATCTTATAACGACGTAATTGGTCGCTTATCGCCTTGCCCGAAGGGAGTTCGGGTAGAAAACAACTACCGCGTTATGATTCATAATCAGGGAATAACCATTAATTACAAATCATGCCTTGTATTCGATTCCTACCCGAGCTCTGAAACATGCATCTTCAAGTGACTTGGGTATATATCAATACGCCATCATTTTCTGAAAGCGTATTGATAATTTTTATTGCACTTTATTCGACCAATTGAGCAATTTTCTTCTGTGAAAATCGTTTATACAAAACTGGCAGCACGAATAGCGTAAGTAGTGTGGCTGTGATTAACCCGCCCACAATCACACTAGCAAGAGGACGTTGAATTTCAGCGCCAACACCGCTAGACATCAACATTGGGATTAGTCCTAATGCCGAGGTTATCGCAGTCATCAAAACAGGCCTTAACCGAGAAACAGCACCGTCAAATACCGCTTCGTCTGTCAGTGAGCCATCTTTAACTCGTTGGTTAATGCTCTCTACCATAACAACCCCGTTAAGCACGGCCACCCCAAACAGTGTGATAAAACCAACAGAACTTGGAACTGACAGGTACTGCTCACTCAAATACAATGAAAACACACCGCCAATAACCGCAAGTGGAACATTCACTAAAATTAAGAGTGCTTGACCAACACTGCCAAATGCAAAATAGAGTAGCAAGGCGATAAGTCCTAAAGAGATAGGGAGTACAATCGACAAACGTTGCTGAGCTCGTTGTTGGTTTTCAAATTGACCGCCAATCGCCACTGAATATCCTGCGGGTAAATCAACACTATCGCTAATCACTTGGCGAATGTCTGCCACGACACTGCCCATGTCTCTACCTTGTACATTGGCTTGAATCACGACACGACGCTGTACGTCATCACGACGAACTTGCGGCGGGCCGGACTCATAGGAAATATCGGCTACATCGCCTAATCTAACCCAAGCACCGGATGGCGATTGTAAACGAAGCTCACTAATGACGTCTTTATCCTTGCGATTCTTCTGCTCAAGACGAACGTAAATATCATAACGTTCATTCCCATTGATAATCTGCCCTGCACTCACGCCGCCAATACCGTCTCTAACAACATTCATCACATCGCCAACTGACAATCCGAAACGTGATAATTGACCGCGCTTTGGCGCAATCACAAGCTGTGCCTCACCTGCAATTTGTTCCAGTGCAACATCACGAGCACCGGTAACTGCTTTTATGGCAGACTCAATCTCTTGACCTTTTGCTGCTAACACCCCCAAATCAGGGCCAAACAACTTGATGGCTAACTGCGCTTTAACGCCAGATAATAATTCATCGACGCGTGTCGCTATAGGCTGTGAAAAATTAAGCAACAACCCTGGAAACTCTTCTAATGACTCTTCCATGAGCCCCTGAAGCGCTTTGCGGTCTGTTGCACTAGTCCATTGTGACACGGGTTTTAACCCGATATAAATTTCGATGTTATTAACAGGCTCAGGATCACCGCCAAGTTCGGCACGACCAATACGGCTAAGCGTATATTCAACCTCAGGAAACGCCATCAACTTCTTTTCAAGAATGGGCGCAACACGCAGTGACGTTTCAAGGCTCGATGAAGGAGCAAGCGTTGCACGTAAGTTAATCGTGCCTTCTTCTAACTCCGGCACAAATTCAGTACCAATCTGTGGTAATAGAGCCGCTGCACCACCAAGCAATAACAAGCTGCTAACGACCACTATCTTGGTGTGGTTCATCGCCACGTTAAGTGTGCGGCTATAAAGTTTATTCAATGGTTTTAGCACAAAACTTTCGCGTTCAACCACACCTGATTTAAACAAATATGTGGCTAGTGCAGGTACGACAATTAGTGCCACAAAAATAGCACACACAACCGCAAGAATAATGCTAATAGCCATAGGCTGAAATAGTTTGGCCTCTACGCCTTCAAAACTAAATAGCGGCATAAATACCACCAAAATAATTGATGCGGCGAAAAAGACAGGGCGAGCAACTTCTTTACCAGCTTGTTTAATGTGATCAGATGTATTCCGTTGACCACTATCGTGTTGATTAAGATGCTTAAACATATTCTCAACCATCACCACAGAGCCATCCACCAACATCCCGATAGCAACCGCGATCCCTCCCAACGACATTAAATTAGCTGATAACCCAAAATACGACATAACCATTAAAGTGATGGCAATTGAAATTGGAATAGACACCAATACTAGTACGGTCGCGCGAAGGTTCATTAAAAATAGCGCCAGTACGATGGAGATAAAGATGAATGCAAGTGCCAATGATTCAGCAACCGTTGTAACGGCCTTGGTAATTAAATCGGATTGATCATAAAAAGGTTCAAAACGAACGCCGTTAGGCAACGCCTGATTAATCAACGGGATCCGCGCATTGATACCGTCAATAGTCGCCTTTGTATTGGCGCCCATTCGCTTTAATACGATGCCAGAAACCACTTCACCCAATTGCTCAAGTTCGCCATCAACAGTACGACGCGTCATCGTTACGGCGCCTTGTCGGATCTCGCTACCTAGCGAGACATCAGCAATATCTTTTACCGTAACAACAGTGCCGTCAATCGTTTTAACGGGTACTTGCGCGATATCTTTTAATCCTTCATCACCACCGCGATACCAACCTGTTCCGCGGATGACTAACTGCTCTTGGCCGCGGTTCATGTACCAACCGCCAACGTTTGCATTATTATCATCAAGCGCTTTAACAACATCTTCTTGGGTGATTTGATAGGCTAACAATTTACTTGGCTCAATATTCACTTGATATTGCCTAACACTGCCACCAAATGACAAAACGTTTGTGACGCCATCAACCGGCATAACTAATAGTTTGACCACCCAGTCGTTAAGACTACGTAGCGCCATAGCATCGTAGCCAGCGCCTTTATCGCTAATCAATAAGTATTGAAAAACTTGACCTAAACCAGATGTGTTTGGCCCCATTTCTGGTGTACCAACGCCAGCGGGTATAAGTTCTTTTGCGGCTTGCAAACGCTCAAAGACTAATTGGCGCGCAAAATAAATATCTACGCCTTCCTTGAACACCACAGTTACGCCAGATAATCCAGTTTTAGATATGGATCGCACCTGTTCCACATCAGGCAATGCATACATCACCGCTTCAATGGGATAAGTAATTAATTGTTCAACTTCCTCTGCGGCGAGCCCCGGCGCTTCAGTATTCACAGCCACTTGCACATTCGTCACATCGGGAAATGCGTCTAAGTTCAACCGGGGAATAATTAACACAGCGGCGCATAACGTTGCCACTAATCCTAGCGCCACCAATAGTCGATTATTGACCGACCAATCTATTATTTTACTAAACATCGTATCGCCCCTTAGTGGTTGTGCGGATCAAATCCGCCTTTAGCGATTTGTGATGCCACGAAAAATGCACCTTGAATGACGACGCGACTGTTTGGTGCTAATCCAGATATTTGCCTTAGGTCACCTAAGGATTGAACAACGTCAACTTCAACCGCCTCAAACTCGCCAGGATGATCTTCAACATAAACGACCCAGTCGCCGTCAGCACCTCGTGTTAATGCTGACTCTGGCACTGCCATCACTGGTGCGTTCGTATCAAACAAAAAATTAACGTCGACAAACATTCCCGGATGCAACCGATCATTTTTGTTGCTAACTTCTAAACGAATAATACGGGTGCGCGTGATAGGATCGATAGTGTGAGCTTCTTGAATCACTCTCGCTTCAAAGCGCTCATTATCTAATGTTAACGTTGCCTGTGTACCTTTGGGTAACAACAACTGTTTATTCGGAGAAATACGGGCCTCGACCCATAACTTGTCTTCTTGGGCAATTTTCATAATGGCGTCACCAGCGGCAACGCGTTGACCTTGTGCGAAGTCATCATTAATCACAGCACCATCAGTTTGGGCAATAAGGGTATATTCACCAAGGTTTGAATCATTGCGTTTGACGACACTATCGATGGCTTTTTTAGTCAAACCATAAGCTTTTAATCGACTAAACGCTGCAATGTAATCAGTTTGCGAAGACAGCAACGTACTCTCACTTACTGTTCCCTTTCCTAACCGTTTAGCACGTAGCCACTCGTTATACGCCACGCGATAAGTCGCCTGAGCCTGTGCAACAGATTCGCTAAATAATGTCACTAATGGTTCACCAGCATGAATATGTTGACCAAGCATGACATGACGTTTAAGCACCACAGATTCAGTTCTTGCAGACAGAATATAACTGGTATAACCGTTCGCTTTAATTTCACCTGGCGCGTAAACATAGCGCTGATAAATTTGAGGCGTGAGGGGGACAACGTTGATATTAGCGAGCTTCATTTGCTCAGGCGTAAATGTTATGCCTTCTTCATGATCGTCTTTAGCGAATTCAGCGTCATCGGTATCGTGCGCAGGTTCATTGTCATTATGTACATGCACCGTAGACTTAACCGCAGGTTTTTCGGGCGTTTTACGCACGCTGTGATCATGTTTTTTTTCTTTTTCAATACCTGATAATTGATTTGGCTTTGCATTGATATGCGCAATCATAAGCGCATTAATAACCAACGCCATAAGCGCTGACTTTTGAATAGATTTTTTCATTGATTTACTCTTAATTTTATTACAAGTAATAATCTTCATGAACAATATAAAGCCCGTTGAGTGTTCTACTACAATATGGCTATATTATTGAAAATAAAAACTAATTAGATAATGTATAAATTAAGCAATAGGAGGTCTGTGCTCTGGAGAAATAGTGGCTGAGTCTGCCGAAAAGTTACTAATTATCTGTTTCTCACCTTTCAAAACTAGCACTGAATTATCATCAGTATCTAACACAGCAATGCTTGTGGGGGTATGACAATGACAACAGTGATGACAATCTAAAGTAGTGCTGTCTTCTAATGCAGTTGCAGATTCTTGATGACTATCATGCTGGATATTACTGTTATGACTAACATTCATTTGATGCGGAGCGTGAATATCAAACACGACAGCAATTGTTTGACAAGCAAACAAAGCAACGAACATGAATAATAAAAACCGACTCAGCAAAATAAACAATCCAAAATAAACAACGGTTGTATTTAATCATAAAACTAAAAAAGGGAACAGTAAAAACTGTTCCCTTGACCTAACTTTACAAAGAGAGTTGTTATAATCATCAATAACTTAGTGATGTTATAACGTAAAGTTAATTAGGCTTATGGCGTCGCTGTTAGGCGAAGTGTCATACCTGATGAATTTGAGTATCCGTAGATATCAATATTCCAAACACCAGCACCTGGCGCATCAATAGTACAGACTTCATTGTTATCTGCACCATTTGAACGACAGTTGTAGCTAACCGTTGTTGATTCTCTTCCGTTAGTGACATATAGATCTGCATCACCAGAACCGCCAGATATAGTCACAGTCATTTTCGAGTAACCAGCTGGCATAGAGCGTGTATAACGAGCCCATTGACGGCGATTTACTGAAACATTACTCACTGACTCATTAATCGGCTCTAATGCAGGCGTTGTGCTACCTGAATCGTAGTTACCGGTCAGCGATAAATTATTAAACGCTGAGTAAGCACTAACCAGCACATAATATGTGCCTGCGCCGCCAGTCATATCACATGACTCATTGCTGCTTGAAGATTCAGACTTACAATCATAAGTGGTTGTCGTTGGAACAACACCACGTGAGACATAAAGATCGGCATCGCCATTTGAACCAGCAATTGAGAAGTTAATATTACTTGCACCACTTGGCACGTCCATTTTGTAAACAAGTGTATTCTTACTTGACGCAGATAGACCTGTTACAGGCGACCCCTTAACCAATGTAGTAATTGCCGATGGATCAACAGGACAAGAGCCCACACCAACAGCACACCATGTTTTCTCTACAGCGTTCTTTGCATCACTGCCATATAAATCTTGTGCAGCTTGCGCTGTGCCAATTCGAGCTTGTGCAAAGTTTGTCGAAGCGTTGAAGTAAGTGGTTAACGCGCGGTAGAAAATCTTTTGCGATTTATCCAAACCAAGCTTCGGAACTACAACCGTTGATTTATTTTGTGGATGTGTACCACCATCAACTAATAATGCGAAGGCTAAGTTAGCAATCCCCGAATTTAAATGAACACCACCGCGATCACCTGTTCCCGTATAACGATCTGGGTAGTAATCACGTGATTGATTATCACGGGTAGGATCATTCATGTAACGCATTGCGTCGCCGGCGATATTTGGTGTGTATGCTTCTTTAGCAAGTAACCAACTCGGCTGAGTCGTGCCACGATGCCACGCGTCAGCAGAAACCCCCATGATATCAGCCATCGCTTCATTTAACGCACCAGATTCATTAAGGTAAGTTAGGTTCGCAGTAAACTGAACAACACCATGCGTCAATTCATGACCAATAATATCAAGTGATTGAGTTAAATCACCAAATTGGCTGCCGTCGCCGTCGCCGTAGAACATTTGGTTTTTATACCAAGTGGCATTATTCCAATTATGATTAGCATGAACACTCGAAACCATGGTCATGTCATTGTTGTTAATACCGTTGCGGTTATGAACTGCTTTAAAGTAATCATAAACTGTTGAAGCACCATCATGAGCACGCTGTGCAGAGGCATCACCACAACTTTGGTTTGTCGTACACAACAACGTACCAGACGTATTAGTTCGTTCTGGATCTTGATTTTCCATGTCATAAGTTCGCAATGATTTGACATGGAATACTTGTGGATGACGAGTTAACTCACGACCGTTTTTTACATTGTAGAAAACTGAATCATGTTCAAACCCATTGTCAGAGTTATATTTAACCTCAACTTTCCACGCGAGTTTTGTTTTACCACGCTCAGGCAAGTAAACGTACGCCAGTTCTGGTTCACCAGCAATTTCACCTAATTGAGCGGCACGCTTCAATGCTTTCTTAAGGCCACGAGGTTTAACCTTTTTGGCAGCTTTAGCGTTCAATGATTTAACATTTGACTCTTCAGCAATCATTGTTAAATCATCTGAATCGTTTTGCGTCGCTAAATTACCACTCACGGCATAAATAGTGCTTTCATCGTTTTCATTAGTTAATGTTACGCCTGAAAAACCATTCTCAGCGTGAATAGTCATTGTCGCGCCATAAACAGGCAAATTATTTAATTGTTGAGTCAATTGTGTATGGGTTTTACCCAACGCATCTTTCCAATGACGTCGTACACTAAATTCTTCGTTCCCTTGAGCTTGATATGACGTTTGCTCAGCAATAAAACGTTTTAACGCTTTCTTAGCTGTCTTCTTGTCTACCTTTCCAAAGTTACCCTGTGCAAATTGCACGATACCAGTTTCACTATCAGTGATTATAGTTGTATCTGCCCATGCCATTGATGACGATGCAGCAAGCAACGCACCAGCGATAGCAGTTCTAACTAAAAGTTTATCTTTATTCATTTTATGTCCTTTAAAAGATATTAAGTTGTGGTTTGTCGCTATAATTTTTATTTACATTGGCGACGTGAACAAACTATCACCAAATATTAACAAAACAAACCTTTATGTAACAAAGTGTTACTTTTGTTGCACTTTTTAACAACCGTTATAACCAATTGATATTAAATATAATAATCACTAAGACAATTCCACAATTTGATAAACTTGGTCAACTAATCTTATTAACATCGCACAACAGGTAAAACTTAAGTGCTAGAAATAATCTATTATGGTTATAAAGAACTATATGTTAATTACAATTTATTATATTTCAGTGAGTTGCGAATGATCTCGCATTATAATTATATACTTTATACAAAATAAACATTGCGTAATGAAAACCCGAATCAGACACGCTTTAACGAGAACGACTCTCATTAAATGACAAAATTAAAAAAAAGATAAAT
>MPDF01000029.1 GCA_001874365.1 Gammaproteobacteria bacterium MedPE
TAGATTTGACTAGTAAGTCATTTGACTTTAATAAGCTGAAAATTCCATCACGACCGAGTTTAGTGCCTTGTTCAATAAGCTCGGGTCTAATTAGTTTATATTACTTTCTCGTGCCTACCCGGGGCATGAACTGACGCCGGTATTGCACCATATCATAGGCAGATTGCAGCTTATTGGCTCGCCAGAGTGTTTGGTTAAGTACTTTTTTCAAAGCCAATACCGTATTCAACTTTCAGCGTATGCACCACTTCGTCGTAAATAGAATGTTTAGCATTGGTATCAGATAATTCACGCTCTAGTCGTTTTATTGTTTGAGCTGGAGTTTCGGCTTGTTTAGGCATCGGTGTATTTTTAATAGGACTACTCCAATCAAGTCTACCATGTTTTCGAAGCCCAATAAGTGCGGTACTGCGTCCTTGAATCCGATCATGCTGCTGGGCTTGTTTGTAGGTGAATTCGCCTTTTTCAACGTGGACAACAACTGATAAATTAAAGTCCATAGTATTATCGCGTTGAGCGTGCCCAACTTTTTTATTGATAGTGTTTGCATTAATAAGTTTTCAAAGTGTCAACTTATTCGAGGGCTACACACAATATTAAGATATAAAAAAGGCCGATGATAATCGGCCTGTTTATTGAGTGAACTTTATTGTTAAACCTTAAAGTTTCCTGCTGCGGTTTGTAACTCAACTGCGAGATTGGCGACTTCAGTCGTTGCTTGTTCAGTTTGAGTCGCACCTTGTGATGTACTATTCGCAATCTCAACAATACTTTCTAATAATTGAGAAATCTCGTTAGAGACGACATTTTGTTCTTGTGCTGCCAATGATATTTGGCCACTCTTCTCTTCTACACGTACTAATGCATCACTCATTTCGTGTAAAGCATTTGATGTCTTTTCAGAGTCTGAAACACAGGCTTGTGCATGTTCTTGGCTTACTTCCATGACTTTTACAGCGTCTTGAGCTCCCGTTTGGATTAGCTCAACCATATCATTGATTTCTGTTGTCGACTGTTGAGTTCTGTTGGCAAGATTTCTTACTTCATCTGCAACGACGGCAAAACCTCGACCTTGCTCTCCTGCGCGTGCTGCTTCAATCGCTGCATTAAGCGCTAATAGATTCGTCTGTTCTGCAATGCCGCGAATTACGTCGATAATAGAGCCAATATTCGTACTATCATCATGCAGTTTGTTTATCACATCAGCTGCATTACTAATATCACTCGATAATGAAGTAATAGTCGTTTTATTACCTTCTGAAATTTTCGCAATATCAATTGCTTTTTGATTAGTCTGTTGTACTTCATCCAATGTTGAGTCTGCGTGATCAGATACTTGGCTAGCACTAAGGCTCATTTCATTGATAGCTGCGGCTGCTTGATCAACTTGTACTTGCTGTTCGCCGATGGCTTGAGTTGTTTCTTGAGTTATCGAAGATGTTTGTTCAGACGCCGTTGCGAGTTGGCGAGAGCCATTCGCGATACTAGTGATCACGTCTTTAAGTGAAACTGATAGGTGGTTGATGTTCTCAGTCAGTTCACCAAATTCGTCTTTAGCGTCATGAGTAACGGTTTGAGTTAAATCGCCATTGGCCAACGAGCGAAGCGCGCGGTTAATACGATTTAGTGGCTGGGAAATGCTACTCACAGTACGGTAAGAAACGAAGATAGAAATAATTACGGCGATGACGACAACGATACCAACTTGCAGTTGTCCGGCGTTGACACTCTCAAGAATTAACTCTTCAGATACCTCAGCACTATGCGAAGCGGCTTTGAGTACTAAATCAACTTGTTTGACGCCAATCTCAGTGTGTTTATTGGTATTCTGATAAAGTGACAATGATTGTGTTTTACTTTCTAGTAAATTCAAACGAATAGACTCAATTGACTGGAAACCAGCAATGAGAGGTTTTAACATTTGATAATCTGAATCTAGCGCTTCAAGTAATTCAGCGTCGACAATATCTTGTGAACGAGATACAAGAAATTGTAATTTTGAATCAATGTCAGCACTGATAAAAGATAACTCTTTACCTATTGCAGTTGTTTTGGCTGCATTTGTTTGCTTGGAAACATCTTCACTGGTTTTGATAAGCGTTAAAATCAAGTTATCTAGATCATTGGCTAAGCCAACAATATTATCTAATTGGTCTGAGTCACTTTCAGTGTCAGTAATATCAAGTAAAGTACTCGATAAATTGTCGCCTATCTCACTTAACGCTTCTAAAGAGTTTTCTAGTTGAGTATTAAATGACAATACTGATTTTTTACTTTGATAAAGGGACTTAGTCGTCTGTTGTATTACATTAACGGTTGATACTAAAGTAGGGATTTTACTGGATAAGTCTTTATCCGCTGCTGCAAGTTTTTTTAAGTCTGTTAATAATATACTGACTTCTTTGTGGTTAGAAACAATGTTGTTATGATCTTTCTCAATGCCGCCTAGGGTCTCTGCATAGTATTCTTGAATTGCCAAACGCTGCATATTCATGAGTTTAGCTTCAAGAGCTGTGCTAATTTCTAAAGCAGGAAGAGAAACCTCTTTAGAGTGAAGCGTTTCTTTTTCTACATTAGAAAAGTTATAAATAGAGTTGCCGCCAATAATAAAAAGCATGAGTAAAATGCTGGCAAACCCTAACCTAATTCGGTTAGCAACAGTTAATGTCATTGATAAATCCCCAGTAAAATTTGACGCGTGGATGTGTGCTACTTCAATTTCCATATTGGAGTGAACGACCAATAGTTAACAACAACTTAAAACGCAGTAATTGTCATGTTTTAGCACTAAGAAGCCTTACTTGATATCATTCTTTTTATTTAATTCGTAAGACATTAGTCTAGAGATAATCATATCAGCAAAGCTTTTTATTGTTAATAGCTTATCGGCACGCTATAACAATTCTATAACGATTTTTTCGTGAAAAATTGATTATCTTCATATCGCCAACAGGTAAGCCAATTTCCCCATAAACATCCGGTATCTAACGCGATGAATTGTGAATGCCCCGTTTGACCTAAAATCGACGCCCAATGACCAAAGATGAGGCGTTGGTTTGAAGCCAATGATTGTTGCTGACTATACCAAGGTGTTAATGACGGATTCGAATTATTTTCTGGCGCAACTTTAGTTGCAAACTCCAAATGACCTTGTTCGTTACAATAGCGCATTCGAGTGAGTGTATTAATGGAAAATACCATTTTATCTTGGTCAGTATTGCATTGCTGCCAATTAGCAATATTGTTATACATTACTGATAGTAGTGTTTTATAACGTGGAGATTTTAGCTCAGCGTTGACACGATTAGCTTGAAAGAGGGCAGTCGACAGTGACCATTGGGGCGTTAGCCCTGCGTGACATAGTATTAATTCTTTATCGTCTAAATATCTAATAAGTGGCTGTTTTCTTAGGTAATCAATGTAGTCATTTAATTCAGTGCTTTCTAATAAGGGGGTGAAATTATCATTAGCTTTGTTGGCTTTTATGTCATGCGCGACTGCTAGAAAATGCAGGTCGTGATTACCTAAGACTGGGTGAATTGAAGATTGGTGAGCAATTAGGTAGTCGAGTGTTTCTTTGGGTTTAGGTCCGCGGCCTATCAGGTCGCCCACCAAATATAGATTGTCTTGCTGGTGATCAAAATTGACCTGTTTTAATAATAATTCAAACTCATCGAAACAAGCTTGTATATCACCCATAAAATATGTCGCCATAATTTAATGGATCAACGTGTTATTAGCGAGCAAAAATGGTGAAATAGTTACTTGAAATAAAGGACTTTGCAATTTATCGCAATGCATCTCATATTGTCCGTGCATAGTTCCAATAGGCGTTCTAAAGTTTGAGCCACTGGAATATTGAAATTCACTTTGCGGTTCAATAACAGGTTGAAGGCCAATGACGCCTTCGCCTTTGACCTCACTTTGGTTGCCATCACCATCAGTAATGTACCAATGGCGATTTAAAAGTTGTACGGGATATTGAGAGTTATTTCGTATAGTAACTTGATAACCAAATACGAAGAGCGGTGCCTTGTCTAGGACTCTCTCTTCGATGTAATAAGGTTTTACATCAACAGTTACTAACTCACTAATGCTTTGGTTATCACTCATGTCTCGTCCTTGTACTACTTCTTAGAGCGGTTAGTAATAAAGTTAGCGATATCAACGAATTGCTTTAAGGAAACTTGCTCGGCACGATGGGTTGCGCAAACACCAATTTCTTCCATTTCTTCAACGCTTAATACACCTTTAAGGCTATTTCGCACTGTTTTACGGCGCATACTAAATGCTTGGGTTACCACGTGTTGCAACTGTTTAATATCTAACGCTGGGTGAGGTAGCTCACGGTATGGCTCTAGACGAATAACGGCTGAATCGACTTTTGGTGGTGGCACAAAACATTGTGGACCTACTTCAATAACCGGAATCATTTTACAGTAATACTGTGCCATTACGCTTAGTCGGCCATAAGCCTTAGTATTTGGGCTCGCACACAAACGTAATACCACCTCTTTTTGCAACATAAAGTGCATATTTTCGATGATGTCAGCTTGTTCAAACAAATGAAACATGAGTGGCGTTGAAATATTATATGGCAAATTACCAAAAACTTTGAGGCGTTGCCCTTCTGTAGCTAAGGTAGAAAAATCAAACTGTAGCGCATCACCTTGATGAATCGTCAATTTGTCTTTTAGCACAGGATGAGATTCTAGGCGTTCAACAAGATCGCGGTCTAGCTCTACCACTGACATGTTATCTATTTTGGCTGCTACTGGTTCAGTAAGCGCGCCAAGGCCCGGACCAATCTCGACAATGTGGTCTTCTACTTTAGGGTTGATGGCAGCAACAATATTATCAATGACATTTTGATCATTAAGGAAGTTTTGCCCAAATCGTTTTCTAGCCGTATGGCCTAAATGTACTTTATTGCTCATTATTACTCTTTTGTGCCATGGTAATGGCTTCATTAATTGCAACGATCATGCTGCCAGAATCTGCTTTGCCACTGCCTGCTAAATCTAAGGCAGTGCCATGATCAACAGATGTTCTTATAAAAGGTAAACCTAAAGTGATATTGACGGAGTTACCAAAGCCTTTGTATTTCAAGACTGGAAGGCCTTGATCATGATACATGGCTAAAACAGCATCAGCATTATCAAGGTATTTGTTTTGAAATAATGTGTCGGCCGCTAATGGCCCAACGATATCCATACCTTCCTCGCGCAAGGCATCGATCGCCGGATTAATAATTTCAATTTCTTCGCGACCTAAATGACCATCTTCACCAGCATGAGGATTAAGACCACATATATAAATACGTGGGTTTTCTATACCGAATTTCTTCACTAAATCGGCATGTAAAATACGGCTAATGTTTACAACACGGTCATAGGTAATTGCCTTGGCCACATAAGCCAAGGGTATATGTGTTGTCACTAATGCAACGCGCAGACCTTTGGTCGCTAGTAGCATGACAACATCAGCGGTATTTGATTGCTGAGCAAAAAATTCAGTATGGCCGCTAAAGGCTATACCGGATTTATTGATAATGCCTTTGTGAACTGGGCCCGTAACTACCGCCGAAAACTCACTATCGATATTATGATCGCAAGCAAACTGTAAGGTATCAAGTACGTATCCACCGTTTTTTTCATTAAGCACGCCACACTGAGCTGGTTCATGCAAAGGAATGTGCTTGATAGTCAATGTACCAGCTTGTTGTGGAATAGCTGATACATTAGGAGTATAAGGACGTAAAGTGAGTGGCAAGTTAAGTTGTTTTGCTCGCTCTAATAAAAGGTTTTCGTCGCCAATGACAACGATCTCAACAGGCCAATTTTGCTGGGCAATACTAACGGCTAAATCCGGTCCAATGCCAGCAGGTTCACCCGGTGTTAACGCTATACGTAGAGTCACCTTAAATTCCTAGTCTAAAATTTCAATATAAGCTGAAGAGCGCAGTTCACGAGCCCATACAGCACTTTCTTCAGTGAACTTACGATTAAATAATAATTGATGAGCACGATTCTTAATAAACTGTTCTGTGGCATCGACTTTACGTTTGCCTAACAACTTGACGATGTGCCAACCATGAGATGATTTAAATGGCGCACTGATTTCGTCTTGTTCTAAATTCGCTAATGTATTTTTAAATGAAGGCACGTAGATGCTTGGATCATTCCAGCCTAATTCTCCACCCTTGATTGCAGAGCCAGCATCATCTGAATGCTCTTTTGCTAACTCTTCAATCGTTGATTTACCGCTCTTAATATCTTCGAGAAAGCCTTCCAGCATTGCTTTAGCACGTTCATCACTTAAAATAATCGATGGCGCGATTAAGATATGTTTCGCGTTAACTTCATTAACATCTCTTTGTTGTTGTCCTTGGGTGTCAAGTACTTTGATGATGTGATAACCATTGCCACTCTTAAATGGGCCGATGACATCGCCTTTTTTCTTTCCTTTGACGGCATCTGTAAATAGCGTTGGCATTTCATTGATGTTCATATAACCCCAGTCACCGCCTTCTAGTGCTTTAGGGCCTGATGAAGATGTGATAGCAATACGTTTAAAATCACCATTATCATTCAATAAATCAATAACAGTATCAGCACGTTCTCGTGCTTTTGCTAATCCTTCGGTTGATTCATCACCATTGTGAGAAATCAAAATATGTCCTAATTGGAATTTAACAGTAGCTTGGCCGTGTTCTTTAATTTGTTCTGCAAGGCTCACAATTTCTTGTTCAGCAATATTAATACGGCGACGTACTGCAGCACGTTCAACTTGACCTAATAAGATATCATCACGCATTGATTCACGATAACTTGCGAAATCGATACCTTCTTGTGCAAGCTGTTGTTTTAATTGCGTAAGTGAGATTTTCTGTTCTAGAGCGATATTATTAATCGTTTGATCAAGCTGCGTATCACCAATACGCATACTCATGCGCTCGGCCATCTGCTTTTTTAATAAGTTGTCAATTAATCGCTCTGTCGCTTGAGTTTTCAAGACACGATCATTAGGTAATTCTTGATTGTTAGCAATAGAGCGTTGCTTAACACGGTTCACTAATGTTTCAATTTCACTTTTTAATATGACGCCGTCATTAACAATAATTGAAACACGATCTAGTGCTTTGACTTCTGCTTGACTTACATGAGCGCTACTTAACAATGAAATAGCTAATACAATCTTTAATAACTTCATTCTTTTTTCCATTACGACGACAACTTTTAATCGTCGCTAATTTATCATAGTTCTGGGTAGAACGGGCTAACTATCGTAATGCCTTAATTTATTGCTTTAGGTAATACGGCTTACGATATGTAAATAAACCATTGCTAAACATGTCACTTGCATCTTTTGAGCTTGGAGAGCCTAAGCCTTTAATTTCAAAATTAAAGGCAATGCCATTATCAAACTTTTCATTAGCAATGGTAAACGAGTTTGTGTTGTCACTAAATTGGGCTTGTAGTTGGCGATACGCCTGGACGCGAATAGACCAACAACAAGATTCATATTGGAGACCTGCAAAAGCTTCAATAGTTCGATTGAGATTGATATCTCGATAATAATTACCAACAAATGTCCATTCATTGTTTATTGGCCAAACTGTTTGTAAGCCAAGTTGACTAATTTTACTGTCGTTAATTTGCTTAACAAATCGATGGCTTAGTTGCACGAGTTTTGATGCACTCACATGATAATCGACACTCGTCTTACTTTGGGTGATCGTATCTTGTTTGTCGTTAAGCTGCATTGCATGACTAATTTGCCATTGCTTATTTAACGTGTAGCTAAATTCACCTGCGAGCGCTGAACGATCTGGAAGGTTTGTTGCTGCATTACCTTCTTCAATCGCCATTTCAGATTGACGTAAATAGAATGTTTGACCAATACTACCTTTAAAGTAGGGTTGATTATTTTCATCTTTTAACTCTGTCGTCACACCAAATGTGAGTTGTTCTGTATCGATGATTCGATCAAGACCGCTAAATCGACGTGTTCTAAATAATCCAGCGTAATCATCTCGTAAAAGAGCGGTATCATAAAGCCCAATCTCTTTTTGAGATTCGAATGGAACATACAAATATTGAATTTTCGGTGTTAATGTTTGCGTATGATTTGGCACTAATTTTAATTGGCGCTCAAAGTTGACATCGCCGTAGAATCTAAATTGAGGTAATGTTCTGCTAATTGATTGAGATTCTATACCATCGTCTTGTTTATACCATGTCTGCATCAGTTTTGCTTCAGTGATGAAGTTTATAGCAGACAAATTAATCGGTAAGCGAAGCGTTGGCTCTATATGTAATCGACTGGCTTTAGATTGATTATTATCACGTTGTCTAAAGTGGCTAAGCTCAGAGAAAACATCAAATTTAAACTTGTTACCTAATGCATTGTCATAGCTATGAAAAGCTAGTTGTGGCATTAGCTGATATGGCTTTGTTTGAGCGCCTAATACTTGAATATCTTGTGCTCGCATATTAAGCCACCAGTCGTCGCTATAATAGGCAAGTTCAATGTTCTTGGTTAACTGATTGTCAGTCTTGGAGCCATATTGACTACCAATATCATTGAAGTAATTATCATCACTAACATGAGTAAATGTACTCGCAATACGCCAATTTTCAGCAATAGACCCATTATGCTGCCAATGTGTTAAATAACGTTTATCATCTGCAGAACGGTCGTGATGCAGGTATTCAAGATTTAGCAATCCTGTTTGTCCGTTGGCTAAATAACGAAATTCATTAATCAACTGAACGCCGCGTTCAGACATTAATCTTGGTGTGATCGTCATGTCATAGTTTGGCGCGATATTCCAATAATAAGGGGTACTAACCTCTAAACCATTACGAGAATTACTACCAATGGAAGGATATAGAAAACCCGAACTGCGTTTATCAGAAATAGGAAGTGTTAAATAAGGAAAATAAAAAACCGGTACTTCGAATACTTCTAATGTGGCTCTGCGTATCGTTGCCCATGCTTCAGACGAATCAATTTTAATTTCTTTGGCGCGTAATGCCCAGTCTGGCGTATCATCAGGACAGGTCGTAAATAATGCATCGTCTAGAATAAGAAAGCGCCCATCTTCAACTCTAAAGCTATCCGAACTGCCATGAATCATTGAATTGTTAAACCAGTATTTGGTTTTCGAAAGTTCAGTATCTTTGCCATTCAGTGACGTTGTTAATGACTCGCTGGTAAGCGTCAATTGGTCGTCTTGAAAATGGAGATTGCCAGTGGCTGAAAAGATATTAGCTGTTTGATCGTAACGAGCCTGATCAGCACGAATAAATTTTTGATTCTGAGTAAAGGTAACGTTGCCAAGATAATTGAGAATATCTGGATATTGAATATTCGCTGTATCAGCATTAACAGCAACTTTGTCGCCACTTAACTGAAGTTGTGGTAATTCACTCGGCGCGATATACGGCGTATTGATACGACATTGCTTGGCTAAAGGAGAAACGTTGGCCCAAGATGACGCTGAAAAAGATGAAAATAATAATAAAGTGATTAAGCGCATTTTAAGTTCAGGTATACTCAAATAATCAAGAAATCGGTCTATTGCTTTTATAATCAATGATTTGAAAATCAAAGCTTTCCGATAGAAAAATTAAACGGCTATAATATCGCAATTCTTGGCCTAGGGCTATTTATGTGGCGTTTTTTGCTTCATATTAGCGACGACCGCACAGTTTAAGGAGCGCAGTTATCGACACACGACAACAATTATTACAATACTGGTTTGAACAGCAATTACAATGCACTGTCGATAATTGGCAGGTTGTGAGTGCTGATGCTAGCTTTAGACGATACTTCAGAGCAATGGTTCAAGGTGCAAGCTTTATTCTTGTCGATGCGCCGCCGACAACTGAAAAAAACTCAGAATTTATCGAGTTTGCCGATCAATATGCTCAGGTAGGCATCGATGTGCCTCGAGTTATTTTTAATGATTTAGCACAAGGTTTTTTGTGCCTGACTGATTTGGGAAATCAATCGCTATTGCCCATGGCAGAGAATGATTCAATATATTGGTATCGAAAAGCACTCCGAGTTTTACCTTTGTTAGCTAAGGTAACGGTTAATGACGTTGAGGCACGATATAATGGCGCCTTTTTTGAGCTTGAATTAGATTTATTTAAAGAGTGGTTTTGTCAGCAACTTTTAGATATTCCACTATCAGATATTGACTCTCACTCATTAGCACCTTGCCTAGACTGGTTAGTAAAAAATGCAACTGCGCAGCCACAAGTGGCAACGCATAGAGACTTTCATGGCCGCAATATTATGGTGCGTGATAATCAATCTTTAGCGGTAATAGATTTTCAGGACACTGTTATAGGGCCACTCACCTATGATGTCGTCTCACTCCTTAAAGATTGTTATTTTAAATTAGATGATGTTACTCGAATTCAGCTACTACGCGAGTCATACGAGATGTATCGCACAGCATTATCTCTGTCTATGTCATTTGATGAATATCGCCAGTATGCTGATTTAATGGGGCTTCAGCGCCACCTCAAGGTATGTGGTATCTTCAGTCGTTTGCACTTGCGGGATAATAAGTCGCACTATTTAAATGACCTTCCACTCGTGGTTGATTATATTTTGGAAGTTTGTAATTACTATCATGAACTTACACCTCTAAGTGAATTTTTTGAAAAAATGATACTGCCTAAATTACCGAAAAGGATTGAGCAATGTTTGCGATGATTCTAGCGGCTGGGAGAGGAGAGCGAATGCGTCCTCTTACCGATAGATTGCCTAAGCCATTATTAGCGGTTAATGATAAACCTTTAATCGAATATCACATTGAAAAGCTCAGTCAGCTTCCAATTTCCAACATTGTTATTAATCAAGCGTGGTTGGGGCACTTATTACCGCAACACTTGGGAAACGGTGAACGTTGGGATCTGAAGATTAACTACAGCGATGAAGGAAGTAACGCCTTAGAGACCGCTGGTGGTATTAAAAAAGCATTGTCGCTAATCGATGGCGACTATTTTATCGTCATCAATGGTGATGTGTGGACCGATTTTGATTTTTCTACATTGCCCAAACATTTGCCACAAGGGGTTTTGGCGCATCTCATCTTAATTGAAAATCCCGCCCACAACCCTAATGGCGATTTTGCATTATCGTCGTCAGGCTTGATTGCCAATGGCACTAAACAGTTCACATTTTCTGGTATCGCGGTATATCATCGTCAATTTTTCGATAATATTGAAGAAGGCGCAAGTGCATTAGGCCCTTTAATAAGACAACATTTGGTTGACGAAACTGTCTCTGGTGAAGTTTATTCAGGGCAATGGTTTGATATTGGTACGCCACAACGACTGGAGCAACTTGATGCTCAGTTGAGAACAGATTTAGATGATGGAGACTTAACGTTGTGAGAATTTGGGGTAAAGTATTAGGCTTCATGTTTGGATTTATGTTTGGAAAGTGGGCTGGCGCTATTCTAGGGCTGTATATCGGTCATAGATTTGATCGCAGTATGAGTCAGGATTTTTCCAATCAAGGGGGCTTTTCAAAATTTTTCATGAATAAAGACTCATTTGCTAATCAAGCGGTGTTTTTCCATGCCGTTTTTTCAGTCTACGGTCATATTGCGAAAGCCAGTGGGCAGGTGACGCCACAAGAAATTGCAGCGGCATCGGGCCTCATGGATAAAATGGGCCTCGCTGGCGATAAAAGAAAAGAAGCGCAAGCGGCATTTAGTGAAGGCAAGTCGAATGACTTTCCACTAGAGCAAACATTAACATCATTCAAAAAAAGCGCTTTTGGGCAGCGGGATATTTTACAGTTATTTTTAGAGGTGCAACTACAAGCGGCTTTTGCTGATGGCGAGTTACATCCCAAAGAGCGACAAATTTTACATGTAGTGGCTAAGCACCTTGGGTTTTCAAGTCGAGATCTAGATCGTTTATTGCAACAGCTCGATGCACAAATGAAATTTCATCGCCAACGAGCATCATCGTCACAGTCTGGCCCTTCAATAAAAGATGCTTACGACATTTTAGGGGTAAATGCTGACGCTGATGATAATACGGTAAAAAAAGCATGGCGTAAGCAAATGGCTCAGCACCATCCAGATAAATTAGCAGCGAAAGGGTTGCCACCTGAAATGCTTGAAATTGCAAATCAAAAAGCACAAGACATTCAGGCTGCTTATGAAAAAATTAAAGCGCAGAGAAAATAAACAATAGCCTATAAAGATCTACGTCTAGATGTTTAGACGTCCAATTTGACATGTTGATGGAGATTGGGTATTTTCACCCAACTGACTAAAAAATAGGATTTGAGCATGACCTCAAGATCTTCATCAACAATTGTTCCTCGCGGCATTGCGTTATTGCCTTTAATGCTTTTTTTGGCATTATTTTTAGGAACTGGCGTGTATTTAACACTCCAAGGCGTTGAATATGCCTTTTATCAAGTACCTGCGCCTGTCGCTGTCTTACCGGCTATTGTATTAGCGGTCATATTATCTCGCGACACGATTAACGAAACCATCGAGCAATTCACGAATGGTGTGGGTGATAATAATGTTATCGCTATGTGCCTTATTTATTTGTTAGCAGGTGCTTTTGCAGCCGTTGCTAGCGCAACCGGTGGTGTTGAATCAACCGTAAACCTTGGTCTTAGCTTAATTCCTTCTTGGTTTTTGTTACCGGGATTTTTCTTAATTAGTGCATTTATCGCGACAGCCATGGGAACCTCAATGGGAACCTTAGGAGCGGTTGCTCCTATTGCGCTTGGCGTTGCTCAAACAGCTGGTATCGACGTTGCAATTATGGGCGGTGCAGTCATTAGTGGTGCTATGTTTGGCGATAATCTTTCGATAATTTCTGATACCACTATTGCTGCAACACGAAGTCAAGGTTGTGAAATGAAAGATAAGTTTAAAGAAAATCTGCGCATTGCGATTCCAGCGGCTATTGGCGTACTTATCTTATTGTTTTTCTTAGGAAGCGATGCGCCATTACCACCTGTCGGCGAGATTGATTGGGTTAAAGTCATTCCTTATATCGCGATATTAGTGTTAGCTGTTGCTGGCGTTAATGTGTTCGTCGTGCTTGGAAGTGGTGTTGTGATGGCTGGACTGGTTGGTTTACTTCAAACGCCAGACTATCAACTGATGAATTGGGCTAAAGACATTTATAAAGGCTTTAGTGATATGCAAGAAATACTCATTCTAGCAATGTTAATTGGTGGATTAGGTGCGGTAATGAACCATCAAGGTGGGTTGGCTTTCATTGTTAAATTTATCGATCGTACATTAGCGCGTATGAGTGCTAAGAAAGGAAAAGTTAGTACCGCATCTGCTGAGCTAGGAATTGCAAGCGTCGTTAGTTTAACGAATTTAGCCATCGCCAATAATACCGTGTCCATTATCGTTGCAAGTGGCGTTGCCAAAGATTTAGCAGAAACTCATGATGTAGAACCAAAGCGTAGTGCTAGCTTGTTAGATATTTTTGCATGTTGTATTCAAGGCTTACTGCCATATGGCGCGCAAGCGCTAATGATTGGGGCGATGTTTAGTCTTTCGCCGCTGACAGTATCAATGCATGTATTTTATCCAATGATTTTGGCCGCCAGCGCCATCTTGACAATTTTGTTTAGAAAACGTCAAGTTGCTTAAATTTAGTTTATTGGCCTTTAAAGCGTTACAATGGTCTCATTGTAACGTTTGAAAACTAACCAAAAGCATCAGTTCCTTTATCCTACCTTTGCATTAGTATGCAATTTGGGCTAATTTGTTAGAGTTAAAAAGCTGTCCTCAGATAAAAAAGTAATAAAAAGGCCACATCAATCAATGAAATTTCATGCAGCTCGCCAGCCAATTCTCGACGCTGAGCAAAATTTATATGCCTACGAATTGCTATTTCGTGATGGTGTGACCAATGCATTTCCGAACATTGACGGTAATGAAGCAACCTCTAAAATTATTGCTGGCAGCCAATTTGATTTCTCGCTAGCAGACTTGACGAATAAAAAGCCTGCCTTCATTAATTTCACCTATGAAACACTGAGTAAAAAATACCCAACATTGATTCCGACAGAAGATGTCGTCATTGAGATATTAGAAACTGAGCGTCCAGGAAAGCGGTTATTGGCCGAAGTAAAAGAGTTGCATGAAGCAGGATATGCGATTGCGCTAGATGATTATGAGCATGAATCTGTTTGGCGACATTTCTTTCCATTTATTAAAATGATTAAAGTCGACTTTTTAGCATCGACGCAAGTTCAAGTAGATGAGATTATTGCTGCGGTTGCTGATTTTCCGCATATTAGTTTGTTGGCAGAGAAAATTGAAACTCACGAAGCATTCGAGCACGCAAAATCTTTAGGTTTTACTTATTTTCAAGGTTACTTTTTTGCAAAACCTCAAATGGTCGAAGCAAAATCATTAACGCCTGCGCAGTTTAGTCTTGCTGAGTTGCTTTATGAAACGAGTAAAGTCGATTTAGACTTACCTAAAATTATTTCTGTCTTTGAATTAGATGTAAATCTTGCTTATAAATTATTGCGTTATAGTAATTCGGCTGTATTTCGTCGTCGCACAGAAATTTCGACAATTAAACAGGCTTTAGTCACACTAGGCAAAAAGGAATTACAAAAATTCTTATCAGTTTTGTTCTCCGCACAACTTGCATCGAATAAGCCTCCAGAGTTGATGGCAACCTCATTAACTCGTGCGCGCTTCACAGAAGGACTCGCGATCATAAGCCCTAAAGTTAGCGATAGCAGCGTTGCTTTTTTAACAGGTATGTTGTCCCTTATTGATGCGATTTTAGGGGATTCAATGGAGAATGCCATGGAGAAGCTACCTTTGTCCGCAGAGATAAAAGATGCTTTGATTTCTGGCGAAGGTATATTAGCTCATGTGCTTGATGTTGCTCGTGCTTATGAAGTATCAAATTGGGAAACTGTTAACGAAGAACTAGAATTACTAGGCGTCGATGAAGACAAAGTACCTGGCATTTATGCCGAGGCATTGCAGTGGTCAAATGAGCAAATGGAATTTATTTTAGCCACTCAATCATAGCTAAGTAACTTAAACCCATAAAAAAACCTCATTGAATGAGGTTTTTGGTTTTAACGTGGTCCGAATCTAACTAGCCGCTAATTTTGCAAAACAAATATCTGCGGCCGCTAATGTTGCTTCGATTTCTTTATCACCGTGAGCGGTTGATAAGAAGCCTGCTTCATACGCTGACGGTGCAAGATAAACACCTTCATCTAGCATTAAATGAAAGAAGGTATTAAAACGAGCAATGTCACACTGGGTGACTTGTTCAAAGCATGAAACGCTTTCTTGTGCTGTGAAGAAAATACCAAACATAGCGCCAACATAGTTAACTGCCAATGGAATGTTGTGTTTGTCAGCTAATGCTTTAAAACCAAGCGCAATTCGCTCCGTTTTTTCAGTAAGGCTCGCATGCAAACCTTCTTCTTCGAGTAGCTCTAGTGTTTTTAAACCAGCAGCCATTGCGATAGGGTTACCCGATAACGTGCCTGCTTGATAAACAGGGCCCGTTGGTGCGATATGTTGCATTACTTCTTTTTTACCACCAAACGCGCCTACAGGCATGCCGCCGCCAATAACTTTACCTAGTGTCGTAAGATCAGGAGTTACTTCGTAGTATGCTTGTGCGCCGCCTAGTGCAACGCGAAACCCTGTCATTACTTCATCGATAATTAGTAATGCACCTGACGCATCACACACAGCACGTAGCTTTTGTAGGAAGTTGTCTTGCGGTGGAATACAGTTCATGTTGCCTGCAACTGGTTCAACGATGATACACGCAATATCGTTGCCGTGTTCACTAAACAATGCTTTAACTGATTCAATATCGTTAAACTGCGCGGTTAATGTGTGCTTTGCAAAATCTGCAGGAATGCCTGGTGAGCTTGGCTGTCCTAACGTTAATGCACCTGAGCCCGCTTTAACTAATAATGAGTCGGCATGGCCATGGTAACAACCTTCAAACTTTAAAATTTTGTCGCGATTAGTAAAGCCACGCGCTAATCGAATAGCGCTCATTGTTGCTTCTGTTCCCGAGCTAACCATACGAACTTGTTCCATCGACGGTACCAATTTACGTACTTTTTCAGCCATGGTAATTTCAAGTTCAGTAGGGGCACCGAAACTTAATCCAAATGCAGCTTGATCGATTACTGCTTGACGAACTTCTGGACGATTATGACCTAAGATCATTGGCCCCCAAGAACCTACATAATCTATATAGTCTTTTCCATCGGCATCAGTGACTAATGCACCTTGTGCTTTTTCTATAAATAGTGGGCTGCCACCAACACCTTTAAATGCACGCACTGGTGAGTTTACACCACCTGGAATTGTATCTTGTGCTTGCTCAAATAATTGCTCTGAACGACTCATTGCGATTCCTTAATATTGGGTTATCGGGTTATTTACGACTAAACCAGTGAACATCTGATTCATGTTTACTTAACTGGTCACTCACGCCTAAGGTGAGAGCAAACAACGCCATACGTATTAACACACCATTTTCCACTTGGCGGAAAATAGCTAAATTTGGATTTAAATTGAGATCGGTATCTAACTCATTGGCATCACTGCGACTATCGCGTGGCAGCGGATGCATGATGACCGTATTAGATTTACAGTGCTTGGTGTAAATCTGCTGATTCAGTCTAAATTGACCGCGGTATAAATCAGCTTCTTCTTGACTGCTGAAGCGTTCTTCTTGAATACGCGTGAGATATAAAATATCAGCGTCAACGTTACCTTCAATACTGTCGGTGATTATAACTTTATGACCTGCATTTTCTAAGACAGAGACGATTTCATCCGGCATGGCTAACGCCGATGGAGAAATTAGGCTAAAGGTAATGTTTTTATATTGGCTTAATAATTTTGATAATGAATGCACCGTACGACCATGCTTTAAATCACCCACCATGGCAATATGCATATTATCAATGGATTGCAGGCTACTCGTCAGCTCTTTTTCTATGGTATATAAATCAAGAAGTGCTTGTGTTGGGTGCTCATTTGCACCGTCACCACCATTGATTACTGGCACCATAGAGCCTTGTGAAAATTCTTTGACTGAGCCTGATTGTGGGTGGCGCATTGCAATAACATCCGCATAGCTACTTAACACACGTGCCGTATCGTAGAGTGACTCACCTTTAGCAAGTGCAGAGCTGCTCATGCCAGTTGTCTCACGCACAAATCCGCCTAATAAATTAAAAGCACTACCAAAACTAACACGAGTTCGCGTGCTGGCTTCAAAGAACATGTTACCTAAAATAGCACCATCCAAAACGTGGGTACGCTTTTTGCGTTGTGCATACGGCAACATCAAACTGGCAGTTTCAAAAATTTTTGCAATGGCATCGCGATCTAATTGATTAACAGACAGGATGTGATTTCCGGTAAAATCGGTCATGTTTGAAACCTCATGGCAGCAGAGAGAAAATACGAGCGACGACAGTGCTCACGTTGGGCGCAAAATATACCAGAAATAGCGCTTGATACCAATGAGAAATACGAGTCATTAATGCGTTAAATCAATCGTTATTCGTATTCACGGTGTAGATGTTTGCTCAATGAGCGCCATGTAACAAAGCCAATGAGTTCATTGGTCCCTTGAGTCACAATAAGTACATAACCGTTACGTATTGGCGCTAATACTTCATAGACATCAGCCAGTGTTGCATTGTCGTAGAGTGTTGGCAAAGGCTCAATGGCATGAGGGGAAAAATACTGAGCGGTGTTTGGAACTGGTTGGACAAAAATAGGTTTAGAAATTTCATTTGACTGATCGGCGTTAAAGCGCTGAACACAGTGATATTTACGGCGTAATAAACTCAATACGCCGGTGTCTTGTAGTGAGCTAAGAACAGGCGCTGTCTTATATGGCAATTTTTGAAGCTCTAGTTGTTCAATGAATAATGAACGCGTACCAAATAATTGCTGCGCAACAATGATCGCTGGCACTACAACTAATAAACTAGGGAAAATGATGGTGGCCTGTTGTGATATTTCTAAAATCGCTACCAATGCCGCCAGCGGCGCATTTAAACTCGACGCCATTAACGCCACCATACAAATCATGATCGCCATCGTTGCATATGGTGATATGCCGGGTAAATAAGGCATTAAACTCCACACAATGACAGAACCTAATAGCGCCCCAAGCGCATATAAAACCCCAATAACACCACCTGGAATTCCCAATCCTAACGCGCATACTGTGGCTAAAAATTTACCAATGAGCACTAATACAATAAAGCTAAGCTCAGGTTGTTCACTGAACGCGATATTCAGCGCACCAGCTTCGGTGCCAACCACATGAGGAATAAACCACGCAATGATGCCAACGATACAACCTGCTAGTGGTAAACGGATCTCCATTTTCATACGAGATGAGGCTTTCATAATGCCAAGTAGCGATCGATTAAAAAGTGTTGCTGCTGTTCCTACAATGATACCAAGCACAATAAACGGGCCAATAGAGTCGAGCTTTAAAGTGGTAATAGCAATATGCGCATAATCGTGATTATCACCAAAAAATTGCTGACTCACCGTGCTACCAATTAAGGAAGCGACCATTAACGGTAAAAATGAATGTACGCGATACTGCTGTAAGACGACTTCTAAAACGAAAACAACGGCGGCAAGTGGTGCATTAAAGGTCGCTGAAATACCCGCTGCAATACCACAGGAGGTTAAAATCCGGGTTGCATTGTGTGGAATATTGAGAACTTGTGATAAATAGCTCGCACTGCCTGCACCTACATGTACTGCTGGACCTTCCTTACCGACAGAGAAACCACTGGCTAAAGCCGCAATAGCACTGAAAAACTGGTTAATCGTATTGCCAATAGGAATAAAACCGTAAAACTTGCGTTGACGATGCAACACAAAAGGAATGCCCATTCGGTGATATTTCTGATGGAAAATGAAGGCAAGTAATACAATAAATAATGCACCAATCAATGGCGCTAACATGCGTGTTAGCTGGCCATTTTTTTCGAATGAATCATGATGTCCTAGGCTAAAATACAGTTGAATTGCTTCAATAGACTGACGCATAGCAACAATAGCAAATGCAGCGATCAAACCGACAATAGCGCCAAGTACAACTAATTGCCAAGATGGCGTTGCATTAGACAATGGAAGTTTTATGGCGTGTCGTTGTTTCATCAAAATCGATAGTTGGCCTAGCTGATTGAACAATGGTATTTTATTGCATCGTGAAGTCAGGGTATACAGGGCTAACACGAATAAAATCTGACCTATTGAAACAGATAAAGGTTCTAATGTTAAGTTTTAAAACAATAAATAAGGCGCGTTTTAGTGTCACAGCGCTGCTCATAGCCGCCTCAATGGGTGCTGCTGGCATCGCATTACTTTGGAAACAACAGCCACCGCCGCCGCCTGATCCTAAACTTGCTGAGTTAACGCAGCGGGTAAAAACAATAGAAACGTCGCTCGCACAAGCGACTATGGCACTGGATATTGAACGAAAAACCATTAGTGAAATGAATTCAACCTTACTATCTTTGCAGGCTGAATCACTTGAACAACAGCTCGCATTGCGTTTTTATCAAAAAGTCATGGCACCAGAATATACTGCTAACGGTGTTCATATTGAAAAAGTCATTTTGACGCAGGGCATTAGTGATCGTCATATTAGATTTGAAGTGCTCATTGCACAGCTCGAAAAACGAAAACGTTATATCAAGGGAAATCTAGCGCTTGAAATATTGGGTAGCTTTGATGGTAAACCACAAGTTCTAAAAGTCTCGGAAATGGTAAAGTCAGCAAAAGATTTAAAAGTTAGTTTTCGGTTCTTTCAGCATGTAAAAAGTAATTTTGATTTACCAGAAGGCTTTATGCCTGAGCGCTTGAAGGTGGCCATAAAAATGCCACGCCAACGTGGTCAAAAAGCGGCAAATGTTACGCAAGAATATCCGTGGAACGAATTGATTAAATTACCTATGCAGCCTATTTTACCTGGCGCTAGTTAAATTACATTACGCCGTCTCAGTGTAAGTAAGTATTCAATTAATTTAACTGGGATCATTGTGAATTGCTTCATTGTTTAGCAATTAATCGTTGCACCAAAGCGGTCACTATTAGATAATTGACTAAATTAGTCGGGTATAGCTCGATGGTAAATATTGAGAGGGTTAAGATGTCGGTAGAAGTTGTTGAAGCAGGAATTCCATTAGAGTTCACACCTGCAGCTGCTAAACGTGTGAAATACTTATTGGAAGATGAAGAAAATCAAGATCTTAAACTTCGTGTTTATATCACTGGTGGTGGCTGTTCTGGTTTTCAATATGGCTTTACATTCGATGATAAAATGAATGATGGCGATATGACACTTGAGAAAGATGGTGCACGTATGGTCGTTGACCCAATGAGTTTGCAATACCTAGTTGGTGGTAGAGTTGATTTTACTGAAGGACTAGAAGGTTCACGCTTTTTAGTCGATAACCCAAATGCAACTGCTACGTGTGGTTGTGGCTCAAGCTTCAATATTTAAGCTAGATTGTCCTGAACAATAAAGGCCGCCTCTATTTAGAGGCGGTCTTTTTGTTTTTAGTATGTCCATAACTAATCAAAACTGTCTCGTTTAATTTGCTGGTGGCGTACACCTTGTGATATTAAGTGCTGACGAATTTCATCCATCATCTTATGTGGCCCGCAAAGATAGAAGTCTATTGCAGATAAATCCGGATGCTTTCGCAGGTAATTATCAAATAAGTGCGATTGAATATAACCAGTTAACCCTTGCCATTGCTCTGTTTGAGTTTGGGGTTTAGCTTGCGATAAACTCACGCGCCATTGGAAATTTTTGTGGCGTTTACTTAAATTGTCAAAATAATCTGGCATGACAATATCCGCTTCTGTACGAGCGCCATACCATAGTGAAACGCGTGGCCTATGTTGATTTACTGCTTGCTCTGCCATGGCCTTTAATGGTGCCATGCCTGAACCAGCGCCAATTAGAATAACTTCTCTGTCATGTTGTTTATTCAGTGAGAAGTCGCCTAAAGGGCCCTGTATCTCAATGGATTGCCCAGCTGATAAACTGAATAAATACCCTGAGCCAATCCCCAAATTATTGCCGTGATGAACAAGTTTCACCAATAAAGTGATGGTACCATCGCTTATTGACTCATTGGCTAGTGAATAACTTCGTTGCTGAGCTTGCTCTACGTTTGCGACAGGGGATTGTGATAATAAATTCGCCCATTGCGTTTGGTATTTGTCTGAGATATCTGATGTATTGATTCGGTATTGGCCGATGGGTATGGTTATATTGATGGATTGCCCAGCAGCGTAACGAAAATTAGCAGAGGTCTTAAGCGTAATTTCTTTGATAAATGGTGTCACTAAACGCGTTTTAATAACCTGAGCATTTAATGGCGAAAAAGTGTTTGTACGGTTAAGTTCAACACTGAGATCTGTGACAACTTTAGTCTGGCAAGATAACCGTAAACCCGCATTTATTTCATTGTCTCTTAGTGTCATGTGCTCTTGTTGGTTGAGTGGTTGGTCGTGATCGTTAATCGCCAAAACACATTGACCACAGGTTCCTTTGCCACCACATCCGGATGGTACTAATTGTTCATCGCGATTAAGTGCGTTTAATAAGGTTTGATGTGCGAGCGTCTCAATAGTTTGCGAACCGTCAACGGTTATTATTAAGCGTTGCTCTTTCTTGCGGCGCTTAAAACCGATAGTGAAAAATACTAATAAGCCACCGGCAAGACTGCCAACAACGGCCAGTATTGATGCTGTAATTATCAATGGGTGATTGAAATCACTGTGGTCTTGATAATCCATAATATGTAACATCCAGAAAAAATCTCGTAATCGCCATTTATCTTCAATCACTTTCAGTATCTTTCCACTATGCGCATCGATGTAGAGGGCACTGTGTTGATCATTGTCGTAGTTAATCTGCCAAACTGGGCTTTTAAACTGACGGCTTTCTGGTGTTTTTTGTTGTAATAACTTAACTGATAAAATAGGTAAGTCGTCATTGATAGCAAGCTTTGATAGCTCAATAACCTGAGCTTTAGACAGTAATTTATTTTCTAAATTAAGGGTTAAAGGGGCTAACTGTTTTTGAGCAGTAATATAGATTAATGGTTGATTTGTTGTCGCAACTAAATTGATTCTACTCGCTGTTGGGTAAGCTTGCTTGATATGATTAAAATCGACCAGTTGAGGAGAGAATTCAGTCGTTGACATGCGACTAGCGGTAATATTAGCGTTTGTTTTATCGCTACTTAAGATATTAAAAGCAAGACCGCTTGCAGCCCACAGAAGCATTTGAATGCCGATAATCAGCACCAACCAACGATGAATGTTTACAACCCAGCCTAATTTTCCAACGGGTGCTGGCAACCAAAGGGCATAAAAAATCAACCAGATACCGCTCGTTATTAACAAGATAGCGACAATGGCAGCAATCAATAATAGCGTATTATGGCTGTCTTCACCGTCTTGATAATCCATGATATGTAGTGTCCATAGAAAATCAAACATGCGCCATAAATCACTACGCTTTCTCAGCAACTGCGCTGTTTGAGGTGAAAAATAGAAACTTGGATTAAACGACGCATCAAAATCGACGCGCCAAACTTGGCGGTTTTGGCCACCGATTTCATCGGGGTACCTGTTTAATTTTTCTATAGATTTTATCGACCCAGTGCCACTAAATAATTCTTGAGCACGTTTTGTAACATAGCTTTTGTCAACGTTAATCGGCGCTCCACTCTGTGCGTCGATGAGCCAACGATTATTGATGATATACACATTTTTGTTGAGCTGATTGGCTAGCAATATCCGTTTAGCACGTTGATATTTGCTGGGTACCGCGGCTATTGTGGAGTCAATTAAGGGAGTGGGAGTTGTGACGAAGTGATCGCCATGAATTTTTTCAATATCAATGCACACCATGTAGAGACCACTCACCATCCAAATGATCATCTGTACACCAACAACAACGCCTAACCATTTGTGCCATTGTCTTATTCTTTGATGCCATGAGGCTTGAGAAACGGTTCGTTCAACGGTCACTAAGTTAACTTCCTAAATTGTTGGTTGGTGACTGTGCTAGACCCGAATGCAATGAAAATTATTTCGAGCCAATGAAAAAAATATCACTCTAACGTGATTAAGGGAGAGAAATCAAACCGGGAAAGAAAAGCGAGCACCGTGTAGCGCTCGCAGGTATTTAGCCTAAATCGTTTAATGAACCTTGAAAAAACATATGCCCCATTTTTTCGGCTTTAGTGTTTAGGTATTCATCGTTATGTTGATTGCGGCCAACTTGTAATGGCACTTGCTCAACTACATCAACACCGACATCTTGTAATGATGTCACCTTTCTTGGATTATTCGTCATCAAACGTACTTGGGTTACGCCAAAATGCGATAACATTGGTTTACACATGTCAAATTGACGTAAATCAGCAGCAAATCCTAATTGTTCATTCGCTTCAACAGTGTCTGCACCGTCATCTTGGAGATGATAAGCGCGGATCTTGTTAATTAAGCCAATGCCGCGACCTTCTTGTCGAAGATAGAGTAGGGCACCTTTACCTGCTTTGACAATTTCAGCCATCGCTGTTTCTAGCTGATAGCCACAATCACAGCGCATACTAAATAATGAATCACCAGTTAGGCATTCAGAGTGTAAACGTATCAGCAAAGGCTCATCTGGCGAAATATCGCCATAGGTCAAAATAATGTGTTCTTTGTCTCCCTGAATCTCGTTAAATCCATGCATAGTGAATTCACCTACACGAGTAGGTAAACGACAGGAATCGACATATTGAACTGACATACAAAGGCCTTATGAAGTCGGGCAAACACAACAAATTAACTAATGGATGTTGTATATGGGCAACAGGCTAAAAAAACAAGAGCAACAACAGGATTAATTATATCCACCTACGGTGGTTTGCGATAGTATTATAGCGCATCAAGCGCATCACCATTTAGTGATGACGCTTCAATAATTTACTTCTTTTTGAATTCACTTATTAAACGAGGTCATATTTCGAATGTATAACGTATTGGTGACAGTGCTGTGTGTATTATGGTTATGCTTGTGTTGGTTTGGTTATGCTAAGTTTGCAAGACGACAAGCAAAGAGAACACATTGCATTGCCTCAGTTATGCATCGTCATCGAATTTCATGGATGCAGCGTTTATTGTATCGTGAGCAATTCATAGCAGACACAGCATTATTAGCCAGTCTAGAACGCCAAGTGACCTTTTTTGCATCAACAACCATGTTAATTTTGGCAGCATTACTGACATTATTATCTGCGTCAGAACGTTTATTTACATTAATTCAGTCAGTTCCTGGTGTTTATCCTGCTACATTACTCGATATTCAAGTGCGATTAATTTTAATGATCGCAATCTTTATCTATGCATTCTTCACGTTCACTTGGTCATTGCGACAATACGGATTCTGTTCTGTACTAATGGGCGCATTTCCTCACGTAAAAGAGGGCGACGAAGCGAGTGAAGATGACAATAAATTTGTTAAAAACTTAGCAAAAATAATTGACCATGCAGGCCATAGTTACAACTACGGACTGCGTTCTTATTATTTTGCATTATCAACCTTAGCGTGGTTTATCCACCCGATTGCTTTCGTATTTTCAACGACAGTGGTGGTGGCAGTGTTGTTCCAACGGGAATTCCATTCACAGACAATGCTGGTTATGAACAACATAGATAAAGATTAATAGTTAGTAAGGATTTTATGATGAAACGATTGAAGCGTTTTTCTCTTGGTGTAGTAGCGTTATCTTTTTGTGGCCTAAGCCAAGCAACATTTGCACAAGAGCAAGCAGACTTTCAAACTTGGCTTGCCGAGCTTAAAGTTGAAGCCAAGCAAAAAGGTTATAGCGATGAATTAATCGAAAAAGCACTAACGGGTTTAAAACCTTATCCCAAAGCAATAAAAAGCGATCGTGCACAACCTGAATTTAAACGTACTTTTAAGCGGTATAGCACAAAACGTTTATCGGAGTGGCGCATAAAGACGGGTCTGAAAATGAAAAAAGAGCATAAAGAGATGCTCGAAAAGGTAGGTAAAGCCTATGGTGTGCAACCACGTTTCATTTTGGCATTTTGGGGACTAGAAACAAACTACGGTACGTTCACGGGCAACAATGACATCATCCGTTCATTGGCCACCTTAGCTTATGACAAACGTCGCGGACCATACTTTAGAAAAGAGTTATTTAATGCACTTACCATTCTAAAAGAAGGCCATATTGAACTGGAAGATATGAAAGGTTCATGGAGCGGTGCAATGGGCCAAGGGCAATTCATGCCATCAAGCTTTTTACAACTTGCGCAAGATTTTGATGGTGATGGTCGCAAAGATATTTGGCACACACATGCTGATGTTTTTGCATCGATTGCTAACTATTTAAAGCACTATGGTTGGAACGATCAACAAACTTGGGGGCGCCAAGTAACGTTACCTGATAACGCCAAATCACTCGTTGAGCAAGTTAAACAAACAACGCCTGAAAAAGGTTGTCGAGCGTTGCGTGCTCATAGTGATAAATTGCCTTTATCTCAGTGGAATGAGCTGGGTGTACGTCGTTTAAATAACAATGACCTTCCTGCTGTTTCATTAAAAGCAACATTGACTGTGCCTGACGGTGTTTCAGGTGATGCGTTCTTAACCTATGGTAACTTCCGTACAATTTTGCGTTATAACTGTGCTAATAGCTACGCCATTACCGTTGGCTTATTATCTGACAAATTAAAATAATGTGGATTTACTTTACGCTGCTGGCGGCATTTTCGCAGTCGTGGCGTAATGCTTTTCAAAGTAAGCTAAGCCAAGATGTTGATGTCGTTGGTGTTACTCTAGCTCGCTTTTTATGGGCCGGTCCCATGGCTGCGTGTTACTTAGCAGCTCTCTATTATTTTATCCCTGCTGACTTACCGCATTTTTCAATGTGGTTAGTCTTTTTTGTGGCTGGTGCTGCGTGCATGCAAATTATTGCGACGGCATTAATGGTTAAATTATTTAAGCTTAATAATTTTGCTGTTGGTGCCGGTCTCGCAAAGAGCGAAGCACTAGTTGCTGCAATTTTAGGAACAATATTCTTTGGTACTAGCTTAAGCTGGCTAGGTTGGGGCGGCGTATTAATTGGCACTCTGGCCATTTTGTTGATGAGTTCACATCAAGGCTTAAAAGGGCTTTCATTACAAACCTTACTATTAGGTCTCGCGTGTGGAAGTTGCTTTGCATTGACGTCTTTGTGGGTCAGAGAAGCCAGTCTCACGCTCGATTTACCGACAACACATCGCGCAGCATGGGTGCTACTTCTGGTGATTGCATTGCAAACGTTTATGCTGGTCAGTTATTTAGCCGTTAAACGTCCGGCAACCCTTAAAAAACTGCAACAACATGGTCGACTCACTTTTTTAATTAGCTTAACTAGCTGTATTGGCTCTATTGGATGGTTTAGTGCGATGGCTTACCAAAGCGTGCCTTACGTAAAAACCTTAGGGCAGGTTGAAATATTTTTTACCATGTTAGTGTCCATTATGTGGCTGAAACAGCCAGTAAAAATCAAGGATGGGCTCGGTCTAGTACTCATTGCTCTCGCGGCCATTATGGTGATGTGGACATAATTTATCGTTGCTGCTCAATACAATTAAAGATAAAGTAGTATAAATAGTGCTCAATTAGTTGATAGTAATTAGGCGAATTTTCTTAAACGGAGCTTAAGTAGTGAAATTAGCGTTTGAATTAGGTAAGTCTTTAAAAGCGAAATTTTTATTTTTTTCGTTATCAATATTCTTACTATTATTTTTCTGTACTGGTGTGCTTAATTACTACAAAGAAAAAGATGAACTTAATGAGCTAATGACGACACAAATAGCATTGGCAAAAGTGCGCGCAGAAACAGTACTTCCAGCATTGATTTGGAACTTTTCTGAAGAAAGTATTAAAGACTTCACCAACGCTGAGCTTAAAAATGCTTTTATCAGTGGTATGGTCGTATCAGATGGCAGCACAGTGTTGTATTCCGCTAAAACTAACATCAAAAATATTATTTCAGAGCAAGATTTCGAACCCTTCGAAAAACAACAGTGGGTGGTTGATATTCCCTTAAACTTTGTTGAAGGTGGCATTAATAACAATATTGGTTTTACTCAAATCTTGATAAATCACCAATTGATGGAATCAACACTTCAAGAAATTCTAGTGCGCCAAGTGCTACAAAGTCTCGGTTATTGTGTGGTGTTATTTATGTTGATTTGGCGTCTCACTAGCTCCTTAGTTTTGACGCCACTATTGCAACTTAATAATCGCCTAAAAGTAATTACCGACAGCGTTTCTAATCGTTAAACTCTCGGTGTAGCATATACAAGTGTGCTGCACTCCAACTAAAGTTAGTCGCCCCTTGTACTACGCCAGATTCTGGATTGTAATTTTCTCTAATCGCGCCATCGCCATTTAACCCCTCAGCATGGTTAACAACACGTTTAAGTAGCTTTTTCGCTTCTTTGTCAAAACCGTAATTAGAAAGCGCCACCAAACCAAAATAAAATTGATCGAGCCATACACGGCCGCGCCAATAGATATCAGGGTGATAAGCTGGATTGGTTTTCGATGCAGTGCCAAAAGGAATAAGTGTATTGAATTCATTCTCATCTAACATTACCTGAATCACGCGTAGTGCTTGTTCTGATGTGGCGATATTTGCCCACAACGGACTCCAACCCTCAGGGCCACGACCGCGTTGAGTGAGCAAGCTTCCTGGGCACGAATCTGCTGCTGTTTTGTGCCCTGTGATCTTACGATCATAATAAAAGCCTGTTTTCTCATCGAAAAAGCATTGGTTAATGCGTTTGGCTAAATGTTTTGAAGCTTGAGAATACTGCTGATATTTCGTCTTATCCCCTAACAATTTCGCCATGTCCGCGAGTAGTTGTTTTTCAGCCGCTAGATAGCTATTTAACTCAACTGATTCTTGATCGATGGTGAAACTAACCAGTTCATTGTCTTGATTGCGATTTTCAAAGAAACGTACCTGCCAATCACTATTAGCTTGTTTTAGATTGCCGTTATGGTGTTTTTGAGCATAACGCTTAAGCTGCTCTTGATTGATAAAACCAAAACGAGCGGCGTTATCCATGCCTGATTCCCAACCTGCACCATGCTGCGCGCCAATGTCTAATTGTTGATAACGTCCGTCGTCGAGCACGTGGTTGTATGTCGTCATTGATTGGCAGTTTAGCCAGTTTTTATCGCCTTTTTCACAGTCAGATAAAAACGCTGGTGTTTTGCCTGCACCGTAACTCACTTTAAAAGTCAGTTCGCCACTTTTTGTATTGTGATAGCGATGATTAGTGGCGCCATATTCAATCAAGCCATTGTTGTTATGGTCACGATTGCGATACCACCATTGATGATACGCTTCGAGTTTAGGGAACATTTCAGCAATGAAGCCCTTATCTTTGGTTTGTGAATAAACCTCCCATACCGCCCAGCTTGCTAACGGTGGCTTGGTATTTCGTTCGTTCCAATTACCGCCAACACCGCCGCGAACTTTGTCTTTGTTATAAAAGATCGCATCGACGATCATGCCATGATCATAAGGACGTCGCGCATCATCGCTAGTAATTTGATAGTCAAACATTGCACGAATGTTATCTTTAGCAACGCTTGGGTTAAAAGACGCCATGGCATATGCATGTTTCCAGGTATCCCATGCCCACGCACCGTTAAACCAACGCGCTGTTACTGACGGTGTAACAACATCATGTTGTAACGCACCGGCACTACTGCGCCAATTACCATTCAGTGTTTCAATGGCTTTAATAGCGATATCTGTAGGTAATAAGCTTTTGCTATTAACTCCTTGTTCTAGGTATTGCTGCCAGCGCTGTTTAGATGAATCTATTTTCTCCGTCACAAAATGAGGCTTACTCATTAATCCCAGTACTAATTCTTTATCTGCCGCAGCTTCTTGAGCGGTATGCCAATAACCGTGGCTTGTTGTTATTTGCCGACTTTGATGCGCTTGTAAAGTCACTTGTCCGTTGCTTTGGTAGCTTAATTGCTGGTGATTAATGGTCGTATTGGTGTCAATACTGCGCTGAATTTGATAGCTAGCATCGTTGCTAAGCATTAAATTCCATGTCTTCTGTGCTGGTGGAAATGCAATACTAATTCCTTTGGTATTTTCACTGAGCATTGGTTGCCAATTTGGTAATACCGTAGATATTGATTTCGACGCATTCCATTGATTGTTTAATTGACCTTGCCACGACAAAGATAATGACAGCGGATGATTGAGTTTGTTAGTCATTGTTGTCTGAACGATGGCAATGCGATTAGCGACAAATTGCAATGTGAGCTGCACCGTTAAGTCATTAAATTCGTAATATTGCACTAGCTGACCGGGAAAAGTTTCAAACTTCGTTTTTGCCGACTCAAATGAATATCGTTTATTGTTCTCGCTATTATTAATGGTCAGCTTATCCAATTGATTAGCAAGGTTAATGGGATATTCCTGCGCAATAATCATTGGCCCAGTGAAACCACCGTAAAATGATGCTGTGTTAGGCTGGGTGAATCCATGCCAACTACCCAAATCAAACAGAGGATTTAATTGTTGATTACCATACTGATCAAAATCTTTATATGAACTCACTTGACCACTGCGATCAATGGTTGATTGAACGGGAGAGTTATTACTATCGGCATGAGCATTGTGAGCGACTAAGGTGAAAAAAGTTACGCCTAAAAGAGAGGGAGCAAGTTTCAGTAATGGCATGAGATAATTATCTAGTTTTATAATGTATACAATTTATCTTTTTTACCGCTTTGCCTCAAGTTTAATTACTTAGATTCAAATCGTAAGTGCATAACTTTTCAAG
>MPDF01000003.1 GCA_001874365.1 Gammaproteobacteria bacterium MedPE
GGCTCTCTACTGGTTTGTATTATGTTCCGGGAAGTTATGCATCTACCGAAGAAGTCATTGAACTTGCGCGAATAGCGTCTAACTATGACGGAATTTACGACACTCACTTACGGGATGAAAGTACGTTTAATATTGGCTTTACACAAGCTGTTGATGAAGCCATCGACATTGTAAAAGCAGCAAATATTCATTTGCACTTAGCACATATAAAAGCGCTTGGTGTCGATGTTTGGGGGCAAAGTAGCGCAGTCATCGACAAAGTGAATCGAGCACGAGAAAACGGAGTGAGCATTTCTGCTGACCAATACCCGTGGCAAGCATCTGGCACTCATTTACATAGTGCGGTTGTTCCAAAGTGGGTGATGGCTGATTCACAACAAGCTTTTGTAAGTCGACTTAATGATTTGTCATTACGTCCGAAGATTATGGCACAAATTACCGAGAATATTCGTCGTCGTGGCGGTGCTGATGCATTGTTATTTACAGTGGCAAATGATGAGTTCATTGTGGGAAAAACGTTAAAAGATGTTGCCCAAGAGCGCGGGTTAAATGCATCAGAATTAGTCATTGAATTAGTTCAAGGTGCACCAATTCGCGTTGCATCGTTTAATATGTCTGCTGATGATATTCGTCAATTTATGCAACAACCTTGGGTGGTAACGTCTTCGGATGGAACCAATGGACACCCTCGAAAGTATGCAAGCTTTCCAAAAAAATACCGACAATATGTGCTTGAAGAAAGTGTATTAACGTTACCGCAATTTGTGATGCAAAGCAGCTATAAGACCGCTCAAGCAATAAAGTTACCTGAACGCGGCTTATTAACTAACGGATTCTTTGCTGACATTATTATTGTCGATCTTAAAAAATATGAAGATAAAGCAAGTTTTTCTGATTGGAACGTTCTTTCTGAGGGGGTCGAAATAGTGATTGTTAACGGTTCAATTGTTATTGAAAACAGTCAATTTACGAATATTCTTGCTGGGCGTGTATTAACAAAAAAATAGTATTATCTGATGCTAAAATAAGGGAAACAAAAAGATGCTGTTTCCCTTATTAAGATTAAATTTTAAATTGATTGCTAGCACGTAATCTATTGAGTACAACAGCCAAAAGTGCCGCCACAAAACAGCCAAAGATTACCACCATCCACTGGGACATTGACCAGCCAATAAACATCCACGAGATTGATGCGCAGTCGCCATCAGCTTTAAAAAAGAAGGGCAACCATTCATCTAATGGCAGCGTATGGGCGAAGTTAGGGCGAAAATCACAGCTAAAAAAGGGCGATTGAGTCGTTTGAATGCCTACATGCTCAATGGCTAACAATAGGCCTTTAATGGCGCTATACCCCCACAATGCGTAACCAGCTAATCGACAACCAAAGTTGTGTGGGGCAATTGCACCAACTAATCCTGCGCCAACAAGCCCTAACATTGCCGTACGTTGATAAATACACATGACACATGGCGCAAGCCCCATAATGTGTTGGAAGTACAATGCAACTAATTCAAATGTGGTGGCAACACCAGCCAATGTGAGCCAAGCTTTACGCTCAGTGGGTAGGGAGTTTAAAAAGGTTAACATGAATAACTCGTTGATTTAATTTAAAGGTTGTAAAAGAAAAAAGCGTATCCGACGATACGCTTTCTAACAACACCTTAGTGGTGATCGCCGCCGGAAGGCTGAACAATTGCCGAGTGATGTTTAATCAATCCTTTCTCATAGAGTTTCTCAGTACTGTCTGTTAAGAATCCAGATTGGATACAAATGAAACCTACGATTGAAAGTACGATGGTGTACGGTAATGCCATATAAACCATGCGACCGTAACTTAGTCTAACCAATGGGGCTAATGCACTCGTTAACAAGAATAAGAACGCTGCTTGTCCGTTTGGTGTTGCAACACTTGGTAGGTTAGTACCTGTGTTAATTGCAACAGCTAGCATGTCAAATTGATCGCGATTGATACGGCCATCTGCCAACGCTTGTGCAATCTGTTCAATATAAACAGTTCCAACAAATACGTTATCACTTACCATCGATAATAAACCATTAGCAATGTAGAACATCACCATTTGCGTATTACCTTCATAACTTAGAACCCAAGTAATCACTGGCGTAAATAAGTTTTGGTCAATAATAACAGCGACGACTGCAAAGAACACGGCGAGTAGTGAGGTAAACGGCAGCGCTTCTTCAAACGCTTTACCAAGCGCGTGTTCTTCGGTGATACCGTTAAATGCAGTCGCTAATACGATTACGGATAAACCAATTAAGCCAACGGCAGCTAAATGAAGTGCTAAACCAACGACTAACCAGCCTGCGATAACGCCTTGGGTAATTAACTTTGCTTTGTCTTTAGGCGTTCGGCGTCTGTCTTGTTCATCTGCATAATCAGACAATACTTTATGAACATTCTTTGGCAGTTGAACACCGTAGCTAAACCAGCCCATTTTTTCGATAACAAAACAGGTGATCAAACCAAAGATAAATACAGGGATTGTTACAGGGGACATGCGGATCGCAAATTCAATGAATTCCCATCCTGCTTTTTCAGCAATGATTAAGTTTTGAGGTTCACCCACTTTGGTCATTACACCGCCAAGTGCAGTACCAACACCCGCGTGCATTAATAGGTTACGTAAGAAACCACGAAATTGTTTTAAATCGGCGCGATGCTGTTCGTGAAAATCTTCTTCATGTGTGTGGTCATGTTCATGGTCATAATGTTTACCAGAGGAGACCTTGTGGTAAACGCTATAGAAACCTATAACAACACTAATTACAACCGCGATAACCGTTAGCGCATCTAAGAATGCAGATAAAATGGCACCTGCTGCACAGAAAGCTAAGGACAAAACGACTTTAGAGCGCAGTTTAGTAATCAACTTGGTAAATACAAAGAGCAGCAAGTCTTTCATGAAGAAGATACCTGCTACCATGAAAATTAGTAGTAATACCACTTCCATGTTGGCCGATATTTCATGCAATACCATCTTTGGGGACGTCATGCCTATCGCAACGGCCTCTATTGCTAATAAACCACCAGGTTGTAATGGATAACATTTTAATGCCATTGCTAGGGTGAAGATAAACTCACCGACGAGCAACCAACCGGCAACAAATGGGTCAACTAAATAGAAGACAAAAGGGTTAATAACTAAAAAGGTGATAATCGCTAATTTGTACCATTTAGGCGAGTTGCCTAAAAAGTTACGCATAAACGCTTGATTAAGTGACATTGTCGACATTTGTTCCTCACGTAGAGAAGAAAACCACATTAATTCTATCAACACTTCACTGCATAACTAGCAACTTGTTTTGTGAGCTAATTATTCACTGATGATAGACGTGTTTTTCGCATCATTAATAATGGCCTCTATTAATTACAGGCATTGCATCAATTTGCAAGTGATCTGCTTATTTATCCACTTAATTTCGTTAAATTCTTGTATTAATCGATGCTTAATTGACCAAAGTTAATAGTGTGGGCAGATTAATGCGGTTTTATTTTTATTGTAATGACAAATTTGATGACGGTTTTATTACGTGAAATCATTGGTTTTTATTAGCTTTTTGTCGCGAGTTTTAAGCATAAATAGGATTGCTTATCATTAGGGGCTGTTGATCTTTGTAGGTTGTTTTTGCAGCTATTTGTTTTGGATTTATACAAGGCAGAGCCTATGTGGTGTAGCTGGCTCGATAATAGCTCCTGCATTATCCTAATGAGCTACATCCATGTAGCAATACACGAATAGGTGATAACGCCGTATAAATTAAAAACAAATGCTGCCCTAAGGGTTCGACGACAAATCATTTTTGCTACGTTATTTGTCGCTCACTGGGGTAAACCCAGCATCGCTCCTCATGCCTTGCCAAAATGACTTGTCGATTGAACAAAATTCGACCTCAAAAGGTCAACAGCCCCTAGATACAGCCAATTAAGCGAGCGCCAATTTAGTGCATAAACTGAAAAAGTGCGTCATGAACTAAAAAGGTGATGTGTTGGAGATCACTCTTTATCTCAATAATCTTGAGATTGATTAAGAATCGCCGTTAAAAGAGTTAATACGTGAAATAAATCGGTATCAATTTCAGCTAGCTCTGTTATTATTCTTTGAATTTTATTGAAATTGATTTGAGTGTTTAATGATTTATAAGGCGCAAAGCCCAGCCGGATTCGCTGAAGAATATTTAGTAGATTCTATTTGGACGGGACGTTTTCCTCCTGGCTCATACCTTCCCGCTGAACGTGAACTTTCAGAACTTATTGGTGTAACACGAACGACCCTTCGTGAAGTATTGCAACGTCTTTCTCGTGATGGTTGGTTGCAGATTCAACATGGTAAACCGACTAAAGTTAATAACTATTGGGAGACCGCTGGACTGAGTGTGCTTGTTACCATGGCGCGTTTAGATCAAAACGGCATTCCAGAATTAGTTGACCAGTTATTGTCAGCAAGAACAAATGTATCAATCATTTACATTCGAGCTGCAATGAAAGCGGCTCAGGAAAAAAGTGAAGATATCTTAAAGCAATATAAGAAGATTGAAGATAATGCTGAAGCGTATTCTGATTTTGACTACTCATTGCATCATCAATTAGCGTTTGCATCGGGTAATCCAATTTACGTACTCATTCTAAATGGCTTCAAAGATATGTATAGCCGTCTTGGTAAACTCTACTTTGAGTTAGAAGAAGCAAGACGTTTAGCTGATAACCATTATGAAGAGCTCATCAAAATTTCGCAATCTGGTGATTACGATCAAGTTGTTATCGCGATGCGTCGTTATGGCTTAAAAACAGCTAAGCTGTGGATGTCTTTGCGAGACAGAATGCCAACTGACATCGTTGTGCCAATTCGTTAAAAAACCTTTATTCAGGACTCGGTGCCTTTGGGCATCGAGTTATCTCGCTGACTTTTCCCCCTTCGCTTTCACTTTCTAAAATAACCTCAAATCCCCATAATCGATATAGATGTTTAAGCATTTCATCAATATTTTCTCCTAGAGAAATGTTGTGATGGCCATAATGACGCAATGTGATTGAACGGTCACCAGTGATATCTACCCGATGTATTTGAATGTTGGGCTCTAAGTAGCTTAAATTGTATTGTTGAGACAATGCTTCTCGAATCTTTAGATATCCTTGCTCATTATGAATAGCGTCAATTTCGATGAAGTTATTTTTGTCATCATCTACCGTATTAAATAGTTTTAATTCGCGTATTAGATGTGGCGATAAATATTGACTAATAAAGCTTTCGTCTTTGAAATTTTTACAAGCAAAGTGCAAGGTGTGGAGCCAGTCGCTGCCTGCTATATCAGGAAACCACACTTTATCTTCGTCAGTAGGGTCTTCACAAATGCGTTTAATGTCCTGAAACATTGCAAAGCCCAATGTATATGGATTGATACCTGAGTAATAAGGACTGTTATACGGCGGTTGATAGACAACATTAGTATGGTGATGTAAAAACTCCAGTATAAAGCTGTTATCTACTTTTCCTTCATCAAACAAGGTGTTGATGATCGTGTAATGCCAGAAGGTTGCCCAGCCTTCGTTCATCACCTGCGTTTGGCGTTGTGGATAGAAATATTGCGCTACTTTTCTTACGATTCTGACGAGTTCTCGTTGCCAAGACTTAAGCAACGGCGCGTTCTTCTCGATAAAGTAAAGGATGTTTTCTTGAGGCTGTTGAGGAAAACGATGCTTGTTTGAACACTCTTCAACGTGCTTAGATTTTGGTACCGTGCGCCATAAATCATTCACTTGTGCTTGCAAAAACGCTTCACGCTCATCTTGACGATTTTTCTCTTCGTGAAGCGATATTTTGGCAGGACGTTTATAGCGATCAACGCCTAAATTCATTAAGGCATGACAAGAGTCCAACGTATTTTCGACCGCATCGACGCCATATTTTTCTTCGCAATCACTGACAAACTTTTTAGCGAAAACAAGATAATCAATAATCGAGTCGGCGTCTGTCCACGTTGTAAATAGGTAGTTGTTTTTAAAGAAAGAGTTGTGGCCGTAACAAGCATGTGCAATGACTAAGGCTTGCATCGTCATGGAGTTTTCTTCCATTAAATAACTAATACAAGGATTTGAGTTAATCACAATCTCATACGCGAGGCCCATTTGACCGCGATGATAATTTTGTTGAGTTTGAATAAACTTTTTACCATAACTCCAATGATTGTAGCCAATGGGCATGCCGACGCTAGAATAGGCATCCATCATTTGTTCAGACGAAATAATTTCAATTTGGTTAGGGTAAGTCGTTAAACCAAAGCTACATGCGACCTCACTAATGATACTGTCAAAATATTCAAGTTTTTCGAAAGTCCATTCGCAATCTTTAAATTTCGTTGCCGATTGGTTAGTCATAATGTCACCTATGACGTGGCAAATAGTTCCCTAAATATAGGATAGATATCTGCACGTTCCTTAATGTGTTTAATAGCAAATTCAGGGTATAGTTCACTAATTTTTTGATAACAGTGCCACATAGACTGATGGCTACTTTTCGTTATTTCGATATAGCTGAAATAGCGAGTATTAGGGAGTAAATCCTGTTCTATAACTTCCTTACATAGTGGTGTATCGTCATTCCAATTATCACCGTCAGAAGCTTGCGCTGCATAAACATTCCATTGTGATGTTGGATAACGTTGTTGTTGAATTTTGTGCATTAATCGCAACGCACTGGAAACGACTGTACCGCCAGTTTCTTGAGAATAAAAAAACTCATGTTCATCAACTTCTTTTGCCTGAGTGTGATGTCTTATATAGACAACTTCAGTGGTCTGATAGGTTCGAGATAAGAACAAGTACAATAAGATATAGAATCGTTTCGCAATGTCTTTAGTTTCTTGATCCATAGAGCCTGAAACATCCATGATACAAAACATGACAGCTTTTGAACTTGGTACAGGCGTGCGGGCATAATGGTTGAACTGTAAGTCAAAATCATCAATAAAAGGTACGCGATTAATACGCTCTTTGCATTGCTGAATCTGTGCTTCTAGCGATTTACGAGCTTGATAATTCTCACCACTACTTTGTTCCAATGCTGCTAATTGCTCCTCCAGTGCTGTTAGTTCACGTTTCGTTGAGCCCGTTAGTGCGATACGGCGTGAAATCGATTTTTTCAGGGAGCGCACAATATTAATATTATTGGGTAATCCTACTTCAGAAAATCCATGTCGCGTTGTCTTAAATTCTTGTGCATCAGCATTTTGCTTAGCCTCTAGATTGGGCAGTGCTAAATCTTCAAACAGTAAATCTAAATATTCGTCATGAGAAATCTCGAAAGTAAACTCATCTTCACCTTCTCCTTGGTCACTGGCATTACCGTCGCCAGCGCCTTGGCCACCTGATTGTTTTGGACGTTCAATTTTATCGCCTTGCTGAAACTGATCGTTACCAGGATGTACACGTTGGCGCTGCCCATCATTGGCGTGGTGAAAAATAGGTTCACTCAGATCTCGCTTTGGTATTGTGATGTTCTCTCCAGAACTAACATCGGTTACACTGCGATCTGTAATGACATGATCAATGGAACGCTTGATCTGTTCTTTGTGGCGATTTAAAAAACGCTGTCGGTTAACAGAGCTTTTATTTTTCGCATTTAAACGTCGATCTATAAAATGAGACATAGTGAGCCTCCTTCTATGAGGCTTTGCGAACGCGTAAGTACCATTCAGTGAGCAAGCGAACTTGTTTTTGGGTGTAGCCTTTTTCTGTCATGCGGTCAACAAAGTCAGCGTGCTTTTTCTGATCGTCAGCATTCGTTTTATTGTTAAATGAAATTACCGGTAATAAGTCTTCCGTGTTTGAGAACATTTTTTTCTCAATAACAACACGTAACTTTTCGTAACTCGTCCATTGAGGGTTATTGCCGGAGTTATTAGCCTTGGCGCGTAAAACAAAATTAACGATTTCGTTTCTAAAATCCTTAGGGTTACTAATTCCCGCTGGTTTTTCAATTTTCTCTAATTCGTCATTTAAGGCATTGCGGTCAAATAGTTGCCCAGTTTCAGAGTCGCGATATTCTTGGTCTTGAATCCAAAAATCAGCGTAGGTGACATAACGATCGAAAATATTCTGTCCATACTCTGAGTAAGATTCTAAATAAGCGGTTTGAATTTCTTTACCAATAAACTCGATATAATTAGGAATTAAATAGCCTTTCAAATGCTCAAGGTATTGTTCTCGTATTTCGTCACTAAATTGCTCTCGTTCTATTTGTTGCTCTAACACATAGAATAGATGAACAGGATTAGCGGCAATTTCATTATCGTCGAAGTTAAATACGCGAGATAATATCTTAAAGGCAAAACGCGTTGATAAGCCACTCATGCCTTCTGTAACGCCTGCATTATCTTTGTATTCTTGCAGTGATTTAGCACTGGGATCCGTGTCTTTCAATGTTTCGCCATCATAGACACGCATTTTTGATTGAACACTGGAATTAGACGGTTTCGTTAGTCGAGATAAAATACTAAATTGAGCCAATGTTTTTAAGGTATCTGGCGCACATTGAGCATCGTTAAGCTTCGAGTTCTCTAAGAGTTTGTTGTAGATGTTTACCTCTTCAGTGACTCGTAAACAATAAGGGACTTGCACAATGAAAACGCGATCTAAAAATGCCTCATTGTTCTTGTTACTCTTAAATGTTTGCCATTCAGATTCATTTGAATGAGCTAAAATAATGCCATTAAATGGAATGGCTGATATGCCTTCCGTACCATTATAATTACCCTCTTGTGTCGCAGTTAATAGAGGATGTAACACCTTGATTGGTGCCTTAAACATTTCAACAAATTCCATTAATCCTTGATTAGAACGGCATAGCGCGCCGCTATATGAATAGGCATCTGGATCATCTTGAGAGAAGTGCTCTAGTTGACGAATGTCTACTTTACCCACCAATGCTGAAATATCTTGGTTGTTTTCATCACCAGGCTCTGTTTTAGCAATGGCCAATTGGTCAAGAATGGAGGGGTAAGATTTAACGACTTTAAATTGAGAGATATCACCACCAAACTCATGTAATCGTTTCACAGCCCATGGCGACATAATGGTATTGATATAGCGTTTGGCGATGCCGTATTCTCGCTCAATAATATCGCCATCCTCACTCGCATCAAATAAACATAATGGATGGTCGTTAACCGGCGAGCCCTTTAAGCGATATATAGGAATATTCTGCATTAAGCTTTTTAATTTTTCTGCGATAGAAGACTTACCGCCGCCAACAGGACCGAGTAAATAAATAATTTGCTTTCGCTCTTCAAGACCTTGTGCTGAATGCTTTAGGTAAGAAACGATTTGATCAATGGCATCTTCCATGCCATGAAAATCTTTGAATGCCGGATAGCGGTTAATAACGCGATTGGAGAAAATTCGGCTTAAACGAGGATCATGTGCAGTATCTACTGTTTCTGGTTCGCCAATTGCCATAAGCAGGCGTTCAGCAGCGGATGCATAGCAAGATTTATCTTGTTTACATAACTGTAAAAACTCATCGAGCGTAAACTCTTCTTCTTTGGTTGCATCGAAACGAGCTTTATAATGATTAAAAATAGACATTGAGCACCTCCTAGAGTGTGATGTCTCTTCATTAATCAGTGTGTCAAAATAGACTTCAAATGACGTGTTTTACCGATTAACAAAGTCTAATAAAGACAATTCATATCAGCAATACTTATGTTTATGTTAATTTGGTTGATTCATTCTTTCAGCTTAGGACAGCATCTTCAGGAAGGCAAAGATTTCTTTTGACTTGTGCTATTCCCTTAGTCTTCAAATGCAGTCCCTTACTCTTAGACTGCGACTAGCAATCTTAATTTCATAAGTTAGAACAAAAAAATAAAAATAGATAGCACATTTAAATGAGAAATAATGAATAGGCAATAAAAAAGGGCCAAGAGGCCCTTTGGTTTTTTCGTTAAATATTAGCTCAAATTAACCAGCGAAGTTCGCGTTTGCGAATTCCCAGTTAACTAATGCCCAGAAACCACCTAAGTAGTTAGGGCGAACGTTACGGTAATCGATGTAGTAAGCATGTTCCCATAAATCGACAGTTAATACTGGCGTTAGGCTGTCATCAGTTAACGGCGTCGCAGCATTGCTTGTGTTTACGATATCTAAGCTGCCGTCAGCTTTCTTAACTAACCAAGTCCAGCTTGAACCAAAGTTGTTAACAGCTTTGTCGTTGAATGCTGCTTGGAACTCTGCAAAAGAACCGAAGCTTGCATTGATAGCGTCAGCTAAAGCGCCAGTTGGCTCACCGCCGCCTTGTGGGCTAAGGCTGTTCCAGAAAAATGTGTGGTTCCAGATTTGAGCAGCGTTGTTAAATACACCGCCTTCAGAAGTTTTGATAATTTCTTCTAAAGATTTAGAAGCTAAATCAGTACCTTCAACTAAACCATTTAGTTTTGCAACGTAAGTGGCGTGGTGTTTACCATGGTGAAACTCTAAAGTTTCTTGTGACATGTGTGGTGCTAATGCATCGATTGCGTACGGTAAGGCTGGTAGTTCAAACGCCATGGGAGTTCTCCTGAGAAATTTGCCTATTTTAGGCTCACATAATTATTATTCGCCGTTATAATACATCAACAAATTGATTTGGGTCAAAAATGAATGTAACCTTTGTCCACATTGTTAATCAACGCATTAAACACTTAGTAAATATAGGGTTTAGTGTAAGGCAGTGACGGGGTATAATTGGCGAAATTATTTTAAGTTTTTCCCACTATTTATTACCGCTATTTATTGTTAAAAATAATGGGCACTGTCGTCAAAGGAATTCTAATGGATACTATCGAACAAATTAAACAGCAAATTTCTGAAAACCCAATCATTTTATACATGAAAGGTTCTCCTAAACTACCTAACTGTGGTTTCTCTTCACAAGCATCTCAAGCAATCATGAGCTGTGGTGAAAAATTTGCTTATGTAGATATTCTACAAAACCCAGACATTCGTTCAGAATTGCCAAAATACGCAAACTGGCCAACATTTCCACAATTGTGGGCTGATGGTGAGTTAGTTGGTGGTTGTGACATCATCTTAGAGATGTTTCAACAAGGCGAATTACAGCCATTGTTGAAAGAAGTTGCTGCAAAATATGCAGACGAAGAATAAATCACAAATTGAAAGTAAAGCTTGGCTAACAAGCACAAAAAAACGGAGATAAACATGAGCGTATTAGTAGGTCGTCCTGCACCGGACTTCACAGCAGCAGCAGTACTAGGTAATGGCGAAATCGTTGATTCATTCACGCTAAGTGAAGCAATCAAAGGTAAAAAAGCAGTTGTATTCTTTTACCCACTAGACTTCACTTTCGTATGTCCATCAGAGCTTATCGCTTTTGATGCACGCTTTGAAGAGTTCCAAAAACGTGGTGTTGAAGTAATCGGTGTTTCTATCGATTCACAATTTAGCCACAACGCATGGCGTAACACGCCTGTAAACGAAGGCGGCATTGGTCCAGTTCGTTACACATTAGTTGCTGACGTTAAGCACACTATCTGTCAAGACTACGATGTTGAGCATCCAGAAGCTGGCGTTGCTTTCCGTGGTTCTTTCCTAATTGATGAAGAAGGTAACGTTCGTCATCAAGTAGTTAACGATTTACCACTTGGTCGTAACGTTGACGAAATGATCCGTATGGTTGACGCGCTACAATTCCACCAAGAAGTTGGCGAAGTATGTCCAGCTGGTTGGAACCAAGGTGACAAAGGTATGGACGCATCTCCAGCAGGCGTAGCTAGCTACCTATCTGAAAATGCAGATAACCTATAATTTAGTACTTCACTAAATTGATGACTTAAGGCCGCATTCGCGGCCTTTTTTATTTTTTCCCTCTCAAATCTTCAAATCATACTCACTTTATAAAAATAATTTTTTGCTTAAATCCAGCCTGAGCAAGGGGAACGAGCGATCAATTTATAATCACTGAATTTTATATAGCAAGCTACCTTGTAACGCAAGGTAGCTTGCTATATAGTTTGTGTTATGAAAGCACAAAACACAATTTCGCAAATGCGACGCGGTATTTTGGAATTCTGCATCATTAGTTTGTTAGCAGACAACGAAATTTACACCGCAGAACTTATCGACCGGCTAAAGGCTGCTGATCTGCTCGTGACAGATGGCACACTGTATCCGCTACTTAATCGACTACAAAAAGCCGATATCTTGCAATATCGCTTCGTTGAGTCTGAGTCTGGTCCGCCACGAAAATATTATTCGTTAACAGAAGAAGGCCACGCGGTACTTAAAGATTTAGACGGTGCTTGGCAAGAGATACATGGTTCAGTTGAAATGATTCGACGAGGAAATGACAGTGAATAAAGTAGTCAATATTGAAATTGCTAAGCAAGTTTTCTGGATAGAAGAGCTGGGTTACCAAACGCTGCAAGCCTATCTCGAAAAATTAAAGCAACAACTTGCTACACAAGAATTTGGTGACGAAATCTTCGAAGATATTGAGTTACGCTTCGCCGAATTATTCTACGGTGTTAACGAAGGAAAACAGCGAGCAATAACCCTTGAACAAGCCAAGGAGTTCATTGCACAAGTCGGTTATTTAGGCGATGAGGAATCTGTTGATGAGCCTGTTGAGAAAACGACGCCAAAAACCTATTTAGATGACAACAACAAAATTGTTGCCGGTGTATGTGCTGGATTCTCTTTAAGATTCAATATTCCTGCATTGTTAATTCGCTTGGCGTTTACTGGCGCAATTGCTACGTTTGGATTCGGCATAGTGATGTATCTTATCTTGTGGTTTTCGTTTGATAAGAACAATAGTAGAAACAAAGTGTTAGCATCGAAAGGTGAAACTGCTACTGCACAAAAAATTGCTGCGGTTGGTGATGTGCCGAAAAGTAAATTCCTGACATTACAACGGGTACTATTTCTTCCCTTTAGCGCAATAGGTTTGGCAATCCATATTATTGTTCATGGCATATTTGCCCAACGGGCATTTTTTCGGTGGTTACTAAAGAACGTTTTGTTATTGGCGCTGCTGGTCGTGCTTGGTTTACTTGGCATTGGTATTAGTGAATTTAATCATGACCAAATTTATTACCAGTGGGTGCAATGGATATTAAGCGCGGCAACTATTTATTTAATGGTTGTTGGCGGTGTGGTGTTTATTCGTGAATATTATCTAGAAAAGCCACGCCGGCCGGTTAACAGAACGCTTAAGATGCTAACAACTGTGCCAATAGCGTTAATTATTACCAGCGTATTTTACTTAATGGTTGAAATGTCTGACGAGAAGCAATTGACTCGACAAGTCACTATTACGCCAGAAAATAACATGATGACATTAGCGATCGTCGAGCCTGATCGAGATAATTATCTAGCGCGAAATGTCGACATTGAGCTTGTTACAACTGCAAATGATGCAAGTGATATTCAGGTTAGTCTTGTTTATTTTAGCAATGGTCGCAGTGAGCCTGCATTGTCGGAAAATATTGAGGCAATCGATTATCAGTATAGCGTAAGTGATAATGTGTTGACGCTCAATCGCTACTTTCAACTTTTTCCTGAAACTTTTAATCGCGGCCAGCGCGTGACAGTTCGCATTGAAGTGCCACAGCAGATAACCATTGATTCATCGCACCTAATGCTTGTGAATATTAAGCGCGAAAGTCCGCGATACATTATCGATAAAGTCAGTGAATCAACGAACGTATATCGTTCAGCATCGAATTATCTGCACGAGTTCAATGAGCTCGATAACAATCGGGTAACTAGCAATGAACGTCTAATATTGCTCGGACAATTTTGTGATGTATTTTTCGCTAAATTACATTGGCGATGCATGAATAGCGAAGAAATGCCTGTGCTAAAAGACGAGCGCTTCGACGCTAGTTTCCAAGATGATCGCGATACAATTTATGCATTATTGACTAAGATTAAACAGGTGAAGACGTTAGATATAAAGTCGCTGACAGAGCTTAGTAGCACCATTGCTATTCTTAAGAAGAAACACCCACAAGTTGAAGAACTCAGTCAATATATTCAACACTTAATATTGATTAAAAGACCGCCTTCGTAGCACCTATTCAATTTAGCCTGTAAACACAAAGGCTCAGCACGTGCTGGCTATTTATCGGGAACACCCAGTAGATAGCTAGCTCTCTAATAAAAAATTATTACACCAATTATCTGAACCTAAATAGATTCGGCGGCTTTTGCACGCCTATAGAAAAGGACAACCCAATGTTATCGATTCAAGCACTATCTCACACCTATGGAAATGGCGTAAAAGCCATCAACAACGTCAACTTAACTATTCCAAAAGGCATGTTTGGTTTACTTGGGCCAAATGGCGCAGGGAAATCTTCCCTAATGCGCACGTTAGCAACGTTGCAGCAGCCAACAAGCGGCGAAATTACATTTAATGGCGTTGATATATTAAATTCACCTGATGATTTACGCCGTCAACTTGGTTACTTACCGCAAGACTTTGGTGTGTATCCACGCGGTAGTGCGTATGATTTGTTGAATCATCTTGCTGTACTCAAGGGACTTACCGACAAGAAGGCTCGTCATCAAGCGGTCGAACGACTGCTGGTCCAAACAAACTTGTTTGAAGTCAGAAAGAAAAATGTTGCTACATTTTCTGGCGGCATGCGACAACGATTTGGTATTGCGCAGGCTTTGCTCGGTAGGCCACAATTGATTATCGTTGATGAACCGACAGCAGGCTTAGATCCAGAAGAGCGTAATCGTTTCCACAATCTCCTAGCCGACATCGGTGAAGACATTGTTGTTATTTTATCGACGCATATTGTCGAAGATGTTGCCGATTTGTGCACTAACATGGCGGTACTGGCAAAAGGCGAAATATCGGCACATGGCAAACCTAAAGATTTAATTAACGCGCTAAACGGTCAAATCTGGACTAAAACAATCCACAAATCACAGCTAAATGACCATCGAGAATCCTACAAGGTGATTTCAGATCATCTGTGTAGCGGCCAAGTTGAAATTCGTGTGCATTCAGCCAACAAACCTGATGACTCGTTTGGTGTTGCAACGCCCAATTTAGAAGACGTATATTTCATCGCGATTGGCAAGGAGGCTACCAATGATTAATTGCATTATGCGTCATGAGTTTCGGTATCAACTCATCTCGTGGCAAAGTTTGTTTATTGGCAGTTTATTATTTGGAATCGCCTTTATCTTCACGGCAAACGGTGTTGAGTTTCAAGGCACTGCACGTGGTGGTAACGTATTTATTAACTCGCCTTATATGATTGCTAAGTTTCTGATTTTAATGTCGATACTATCGGTATTTATTGCGCCTAGTTACTTAGCTAATGCCATTTTAAAAGATCACGATTCAAAATTTGATGGATTGTTGTTTTCAACGCCCATTAATAAAACAGATTATGTCGTTGGACGTTTTCTGGGGAGCTTTTTAGCCTTTGCTGTTGTTATTGCTATGCTGCCATTGGGCATGTGGATTGGTACTCATTGGCCTTGGGTGGTTGAAGGTACACTAGGCGAAGGTGGGATTTCGCAATATGTACAAGTGTACTTCACCATGATTTTACCAACCGTATTCATTATTTCGGCATTAATCTTTGCCATGACACTGGCGTTTAAAAAGATTATCTACGCGTACTTAATGGCACTGTTGTTGGTTATTTTATTTATTAGCGTTGATATATCTACGGCGGTATCCGGTATTGTTGACCCTTTTATGGGGGATCTTTATGGTCGTCATACCGAATATTGGACCGCTGCGCAGCGCAATTCTACGATGTTGACCATTGAAGGTGATTTACTGATTAACCGACTTATATGGGTTAGCGTCGCTGTGGTGTTATTAGTTGCTGCATATATAACATTCTCAATGAGAACGCCGCCAAAACAACCGAAAGTGAATCACAAACAAGCGGGCTCTGAAACAAAGCTTAAGGCGCTGGTAGATCTTAATGCAGATATAACGTCTAGTTGGCATTCAAATAGCCATTGGTTGCAGTTAGTACATTGTCTTAAATTTGAAATGAATGCTATTTTGCGCAGCGTGCCATTTTTAATCTTGATGTCGCTGTGTTTCTTTTTACTGTTTTTCTCTCTCACTGGGCGTCAAACCGTCTACGATGTAAATACTTACCCATTAACAAGATTCATGCTCAGCGCTATTCAACAAGCCTTAACTGGTGCATTAATGGTCATATTGGCGTTCTATAGTGCGGAAGTATTATGGCGTGAACGTCGTAGCAATATCAATGGCGTGATGGATGCTTTGCCAACGCCTAATTGGGTATTTGTGGTGAGTAAAGTTGGGGCGCTGGTGGCAATGATGATTGCAGTCGTCGGCTTAGGCGTATTAATGGCGATTATTTTACAGCTAGTTAGTGGTCACTACGACTTACGCTTAGGTGAATACGTTTATCGCGGACTTGTTTACTACCCCATTGCTTATATTTATTTAGCAATTCTTGCCTGTTTTCTACAGGTACTTGTCAATAACCGAGCGATTGGGATCTTGCTCTTTATCATGTTTATTGGTTTGCTTTCTCTATCTCGCGACATCTTAGGCGTTGAGCATATGCTTTTGAGTTATGGCTTGCCGGGAGTTTGGGCGCCATTATCCGAAATGAACGATAATAGTGATTTAGCAACGGCGGGAATTTGGCTACGTGTTTATTGGGGTGCAATGGCTGGCGTAATGTTAATGCTTACGTATATGTTTTATACACGCGGTACATCACAGTCAATGCGTTTTAGATTGAAGAAATTAGCGGCATTTCGCACTAAGGGTTACATATCTATTTTTGCTGGTTTAATGTTGGTGTTTATCAGCAGTGGCAGCTTTATTTATTACAATACTAATGTGATTAATACATACCGCTCATCTCTCGATCTTGACCAAATAAATCTTGATTACGAAAGCAAGTATCAGCAGTATTCTCAATTACCGATGCCGCGCATTGTTGATGTAAAAATAGATGTTGATATTTATCCGATCAAACGCCGTGTCGAAACACGTTCGACTCAAATATTAGAGAATAAAACCGGTGAGCCCATTTCGACCATTCATCTTGTTTTTCCTATTCAAGCCAGTGTTGTCTCGGTTGAGTTAGAAGGTGCAACAATTGCTTTTATCGACAAGCCACTTGCTTATTATATCTATGAGTTAGATCAGCCAATGCTTGCTGGTGAGCAGCGCACTTTAAACTTTGAAACCTTAGTGACCAGACGTGGTTTTGAGAATAATGGTCAAGACATTCGGTTAGTCCGTAACGGCACCTTTGTCGGTAATAACTTACTGGCACCGCGTATCGGTTTTTATGATGGATTGTTACTGCGAAATAATAAGGAACGAAAATCATACGGTCTTAAGCCATTGTCTCGAATGCCAGCGATTGAAGACACCCACGAACATCATAATAGCTACGTCAGCCACGACAGTGATTTTGTCAATTTTGAAACCACAGTATCTACCATTAAAGGTCAACAAGCCATCGCGCCTGGCTATTTAACCAAGCAATGGACGAATAATGAACGGGAGTATTTTCATTATAAAATGGATAAACCCATCATGAACTTTTATAGCTTTTTATCGGCTGATTACATGGTCGCTCATGATGAAGTCAATGGCATTGATATCGATATCTACTACCATAAAACGCATGATTTTAACGTTGCGCGCATGCTTGAAAGTGCCAAAGATAGTCTGAACTACTACAGTAAAGCGTTCTCGCCTTATCAGTATAAACAACTACGCATATTGGAGTTTCCAGGTTATCAAACCTTTGCCAGAGCCTATCCAAATACGATTCCGTTTTCAGAAAATATGGGGTTTGTGACCGATCAACGTGACCCGCAGCAACTTGATCTCCCATATTATGTGACTGCCCATGAAGTAGCGCATCAGTGGTGGGCGCATCAAGTGATGGCGGCGAATGCACAAGGCGGCACCATGGTGGTAGAAACATTAGCGCAATACAGTGCATTGATGGTTGCGGAGAAGAAATACGGCAAGCATAAGTTGCGTCAGTTTCTTAAAGCCGAATTAGATAGATATCTGCGTGGTCGTGGTAGTGAATCACAAGGTGAATTACCGCTCTACAAAGTGGAAAACCAACCTTATATTCATTATCGCAAAGGCTCGCTAGTGATGTACGCCTTAAAGGACTATCTGGGTGAAGATGTTATCAACGCAGCGTTAAAACGTTTTGTGAAGAATCACGCGTTTAAATCGCAGCCCTATGCGTTATCGACTGACTTTATTGGTTATTTAAGAGACGAGGCTGGTCCCGAGTATGCCACTCTCATCGATGACTTATTCACCAAGATTACGTTGTTTGATTTGTCGTTTGAGCAAAGCACTGTCCAAAAAATGGATGACGGTCGATTTAAAGTGACATTGAGTATTGATGCATCTAAGCATTATGAAGATGCTATTGGCAATGTTACTGCGGCCTTGTTGGACTTACCTATTGATATTGGACTCTTTACACGTCATCCATCACATCGAGATTTTAGTGAAAGTGACGTCATTCAACTTGATAAACAATCACTGAAAACAGGGACCTCGACATTAGAGTTTATTGTCGATAAACAACCGCTGTTTGCTGGTATTGATCCCTACAATAAGCTGATTGATGTTGAATCTGACAACAATATCGGCGAGGTTGAATTGATTGAAGAATAGGGTAGTGGCATAGCGGTTAATGGTGATTAAATGCTGACTTGTTAATCAAGCTTAGATAAGGCTATGATAAGTCGGCGTTTAATCAACCACTTTGACGGAGCTATGATGAAAGTATTAATGGTGTGCATGGGCAACATTTGTCGTTCGCCAACTGCTGAGGCTGTATTGCGAAAAAAGGCCGATGAGCAAGGTATTGATTTACATATTGATTCAGCAGGCACATTAAGTCTTCATGCTGGTAACAATCCAGATCCACGCTCTATCGACGCTGGCGAAGTACGCGGATATGACTTTTCTGGTATCACTTCTCGACCTATTGCCGATTATGATTTCGAATACTTCGATATCATCGCTCTGATGGACGATGATAATTGGGAAGAAGTCATGATGCGTTGCCCACCAAATTACCGCCACAAAGTACATTATCTACTAAATTTCGCCTTTAAAGATAACGAAAATCACGACGTTCCTGATCCTTATTATTCTCATGATAAAGGTTTTGACGAGGTGTTGGATTTAGTCGAGCAGGGCTGTGATGGGTTGTTAGATTGGGTAAAACAGCAGAGGTAAACATGATATTTGAGTTAATTACCGTAGCAAGCTTAGTGAATTTTTATCAAACTGAAAACATACTAGTGGAATCTTGCGTCGGTGAACCGTTTCACATCGTTAAATTCGTTAAACCCCGTTACCCAATATGTCTTAGAGGAAAAACGGGTATTGTCGAACTAAGAGCATATGTCGATCATTTTGGTATGTATAATGAAGTTAAGGTGATAAATGCAACCCCAAAAAGACTGTTTGATAAAGAAGCTAGGCGAGCAGTAAAAAAATGGCGATTTAATACTTCAGAGCATACAGAACGCTGTTTTAATATCACGATAAAGTTTCCCATCGGAAAGATGGAAGTTATGCCGTAATTAATAAACATAAGCATTGTACGATTGGTAGTTTGCTAATAATGACAATATGTTAAGTTATATGTACTGAATATTTGGATATGAAAGGACATCACTATGCAAGTTAGACTTATAAGTTGTTTTTTGATATCGATAATTTGCCTTTCATTAAAATCTCATGCCGACACTTTTAATGTTGCGCTGCTCAAATCTGGGCTACCGCCGTACATATTTACTCAGCAAGAACGGAAATCAGGTATTTACGTTGATATCTTGAAAGAGATAGAAAAAATCACAGGAGACAAGTTTGTCCTTCGTTATTATCCCATCAAACGCAGTATTAAAGCATTTTCAGCGGGAGATATAGATATAGAACCCGGTATCAACCCTGCGTGGCGCAAGCAATGGCAATCTGAATCTCTATATAGCGCTCCCTTTATGATGTATACCGATATAGTGGCATTCAGACGGAATGAATCTTTTAAAGTGTCTAATGCTCAGGATTTGGTTGGAAAGAAAATTGCGACCGTTAAAGGTTACTACTACCCAGGATATCAAGCGGGCTTTAATAGTAAGAAAATTACTCGTTATAACCTGATTCATGAGTTTCAGCTTTTACAATTTCTGTCTGTAAAGCAACGAGGAGCAGACGCTGGTTTTATTAATAAAAACGTATTGCTGTATTACATGAAAACTAAGAATGTAAAATTTGATATGGGTGACGTTATCGGAAACGTTCCAATTATGTTTCGGTTTCATAAAAATAAGGCAAAGGCACTTCCGCGTTTCAATGAGGCGCTAGAGCATCTCATTGAAAATGGAAAAATTAATGAGATAGTAAAACGATACAATGAATAAATACATTTGAGGTATAAAGTTAATAAAAACAGACCTTTAGAAATAAAAATCCGCATTGGCCGTTTTTGTATTTGCGGTTTATTCATCATAGTAGATAATGAATTGGTTAATAAGCGAACAATGCAAGGATGGGATTTATGACTTCAGTAAAAGCGCTACGACGACTCCCTAGTTTAGGACATACCACTGCAAAATCTTTTAAGCTTTGGGCTCGATGCAGTAAAAATGGTCAATGGAAAATAGCACTTAAAGTACTTGATACCATAGGTAACGAAGTATTTAACGGTGAATTAGCAACTAACAAGAAACTTAGTAACAGCGGCGTTATTGAAATTACCGATTTACAACCGTCCACTACCTATTTTGTATATATTGGGCGTGTAAAAAGTTTGTCCGATTTAGATTGGCAAAACATCACACCATTAACCGTGAAAACTTTTCCTTCAGAAGATCAATTAACTCAAACCAAGTTTACGTTAACATCGTGTCGCCATCCCGCTCAGTTATTGTCAGCAGGGCAAAAAAATGCAATGCTCAATATTATGCATGAGCGGATGCAAGAGGCCGGAGATTTTGACTTTCGAATAGCATGTGGTGACCAAATCTATGCAGATCATCCGTTTACCGTGCTTTCCAACGGTACGGCACCGAAGAGTTATAAAGGCTTCGCTAGGCGCTATCTTAAAAATTACAATCGAGCTCATAATCGGGTCGCGTCTAAAATGCCGACTTACTGCACTTTTGACGATCATGAGCTTGTTAATGACTGGGCTTTTAGTGATTTTACCGATCAGCGATCTAAGAAAAAGAAATCACCGCGTGATCCACGCATTTTAAACAATGGGTTATTGGCTTATGACACTTTTCAGCATGCTTTAAATCCAAATTTTACCCAACAGGCACTCGAACGCCGTATTGACGCAAACTATATCGCCAGTGAATTTGAGTATTGGTATACGTTTAGCCATTCACAGTCTGGCTTTTTCGCGATGGATACGCGATATCAGCGTATCGAAGGTCCAGAGTTTGAACCTGACGAAAACCTCGAACCAACTAGCATTCGCAATTCATTTATTCAATTGATCGATCCAGACACACAACTGCAAGACCTAAAAGCATTTTTACGATGTAATCGGCATCGGGTGAAATTTATAGTCAGCGCCATGCCATTTGTGCCAGATACGTTACCAGAGGGGATAGGGCATGGAAGAGCACTTTTTACAGCGCCATTTGATAAATGGAAGGGAGGGCATCGTCAACGTAAAGAAATCTTAGACTTTATCGACCAAGAGAATATCAAAAATGTGTTTTTCTTATCGGGTGATGTGCATTGCTCTTTTGTTGCCAAAGTTTCTAAAGATGGCAATACTATTGCCCATAACATCATTTCATCAGCCCTTAATTGGCCCATCTTCGGGCTAGGTCGAAACAGTTTTCAACTTGGGCCACTTTATGGTGCAGAGCAATACAATACAGATATCATTTCGACTTGTGAGCGCACAGGCTCGGTTCAATTTGTCGAAAAACGCAATAACTACGTTGAAGTTGTTGTGAGTGGTAGTGAGGTCACTATTACAACGATTAATAACCTTAACGACGTTTCATCAGTGGTGAGAGTGCCCGTAGAGCCTCACTGAAGCATTTTTGAGTAAGTATTTGTAGATTTTTATTTGATGCTTTTATATACAATAAAAATCAGGCACACTATTTAATGGAATTTGTGATGGTAAGGAAACAAGGAGGATTTATGGATGAAAGTAAGCAAATATCACGTATGTCAGATAACGAACTCGTTAATGAATATGCAAGGTTGTCACGTGAAGTAAGCGAGTTTGAAAACGATACTGAAGAATGTTGTTGTCGTGAAGGGTTAATCGCTGACATTGAAACTGTTGAAGCCGCAATGCGAAGTCGTAAAATTCGATTTAATGAGATGGCTTGACGATATTAAGTAGCAATAATTAAAGCCCCGTAATGTTGAGTTACGGGGCTTTTTAGATCGCAATCACTGATTGTTGTTAATAGTTAATTTATTTGCAAAATATTAAATATACTACCATCAAGCCCCACTTAACTGGCTGTTTTACAGCTGTTTTGAGATCACAAATAAAAAGTGTAAAATGCAAAAGTCAGCAAGTTTTATAAGGATTGATGCTGAGCTTCTAAAACATGGATTAAGGAAACACAATGACTAGCAGTAATAGCTTGAAAGAATTAACCAACGCACAATTAATTCGCCTCAGTAATGCCATCGCTAATGAAATGTTAGCACTCAATGAAGAGTTAAATCACGCAACCGACCTGCCTTATGCACGCAAAGGATTAATGCAAGAATTTTATCGTTATCAGAGTGAAATCGAGAAACGTAATATTGATTGGTAAATTACGTGGAATAACGAGAAATACTTAAAAATAATTAAAATGAAACCGTCGCTCAGTGAGTCGCGGTTTTTTGTGGTCTTAAGAAATAAATTAGCTCTTAATTTTTTGTAATAAAGGAAGTTTTAATCTAAATTGCAAATTACTTAAAGGGATTTAAGGCGGACACAAATCGCACTTCTTCTAAAGCATTGGGTGCGCAAGGAATACAAATGTCACCAAAATCATGTGATAACTGTGACGTTAAACTTAGTTAAAGTAAATGAGTACAGGTTTTAAGTCGGACAAATTGGCGTTGGCTTTTTGTTCGTACCTCACTTATTTTAGCCAACGATAATTTGTCCCTTGATAGGACGTTACATCTCTAGGTGAATATGGAATTTAAAATTACATTAGACAAGCACGACTGGAAAAAATATCAAAGCTACATGGAGAGGGAAATTCCCAAGCGCATGAAAACGTGGATGAATAGTGCTTGGGTGAACATGATCATCTGGATGGTTATTGCATTCTTTTTTTTAACTGTGTTTAATCAATATAGTAAGTTCCATTGGCCTACTGCGATTACTGTTAGTATGTTTTTCATATTCGTCTTGGCTTTGTTCTTCGTTAATATGTTTAAGATCAGAAGAGCATTTGAGCCTACTGAAACCGGTACATTTTGTGGAAATCATCTATTTATTTTCAATACGCAGGGCATTGTCTCGGAAGGTGACGGTTATCAAGGAATTCATTCTTGGTCAATTGTTAAGAAAATTGAACGCACCGATGGAATGATATTAATTTATTTGGACACCACTTATTGCTTTGTTTTCCCTGAATCTAAACTTAAAGCTCCTGATGACTTTTATAAGGTAATTTCTGAGCAATATTCAAGAGCTGGTGGGATGCCAAAAAACGGGGCTTCTATTTGAAGCGTGGAAAGTCACGGAAGGATATGAGTAAATTTGAATCTCTTTTGCTGCATTTAGTTTACATACTAAAGGTATAGTTGCTTACGAATGTTGCGTTTATACCGATGAGGTCGAACTGCTGTTAAGCAAAAGTATTAGAGAAATTATTCTAGCCAACAAATGCTTATCTCTAAGGGGCGTAGTGTGCAAATAAAATTATTGATTACATTATTTATATCTGTTGTTTCGCACGCATCACATGCGAATAACGTCAAAGCATGTCCAGTTCTTCCTTATGATTCAAGTTTGGAATGGACATATAAGAGAGGGCCAGATTTTGATCTGTGTTATGCAATCTATCCCGACATTAAGGATATGGCTTTCGGTATTTATATGGGAGGGCACCCTAATTTTGAAGCTAACAATAGTGACGAAATTGAAGAAGGTATCGTTGGGGGCAAAGCCATAGTTTGGTATAAATTTGAGACAGATGTAAAATCACCTATTCCGGCTCGACAGACGCTATTGACGATTGATAAGGAAGGTAAGTGGTTCGCTCATATCTGGGTTATTTCTAATACCAAAGCAGAATTAAAAAATAATCTTGCTGTTTTAAAAAAAATAGACTTTAAAAATTCGTAGCGGTGCTTTCTAGCAGAGTATCAATTTGGATTCAGTTTGCGCCGCAGTTTATACGGTCAAAGGTAGTATTCCAGTATTCACCAAATTCATGAGGGATTATGAAAAAATTAACACTTTTGTTTTTAACCGTATTAACTATTAGCGCTTGTAGTAAACCCATTCCTGAAGATAAATTATCTTATGCAGGTGAGTGGCAAAGCAAAGAAATGTATTTGTTAATACTCCCTGATGGCACAGTGTCATATCAACGATTGCAAAATGGTGGCCGTACGTCGATTGATGCACCACTGAAAGAGTTTGTTGAAGACGATTTTGTTGTTGGTGCCGCTTTCTTAACAACCACATTTGATGTTACTCAAGCACCACATCAAGTCGATGGACAATGGGTGATGGTTGTTGATGGTGTGAAATTAATTAAAAATCAAGATTGATTTTGTAGGGTAAATACGGCGAAGGATGTTGATAAACTTATTACTCCGTAAATGCCACTGGTTAGCACTGATAGGTGTTTTACCTGATTTTCAACATGGACATGATGTCGGCAAAGCGCTAATACAAATGGGCATTCGATTACTAAAGGGTCAGGGCTGCAACGCTTTTTTTATTGGGTGTGAAAACGTATTATCCGCAATATGGGTTTGACCCACCGCTAGACAAACACAGTATCCTGAATTGCTTACGATGCCTAAAGCGTGGATGGTATTGGAGCTTAGCGCTGGTGTATTAACACGTTCAAGTGGTACAACAAAAGTTGTTGAATCATTTATGATCCCGCAGCTATGAGATACATCAGGTCGAGGCTAGTTAATATTTCAGCGACGATATGTGAAGCAATAGATTAAACAATAGGGGGCTAAATGTTACAGCCCCCTATTTTTCTATTAAGATCACTAATGTTACTTAATCAAGTCATATTGTTTAGCGGCCGTATCACTTTGTAAACCAAAGTGTCCCAACGCATAGGTGTAACTCGCATCTTCATTCCAAATTTGGCTACTGTGAACGCCGCCAACAGTGCATAAACCACCTAAGCAAACTACTTGGTCGATGTAGCTTTTAATAGAATAAGTACGATTGGCAAACGGCTGGCCATATATGCTATCCAGAAACGGGCTTTGAATCGATAAGCCGTTTACGCCACAAGTCGATGACCATATGTTAAAGGGATAAATACCACAGCTACGTAAGCCTCTAAATGCACCTGCTATACCGACGAAACTATCAATGTTGGCAGCAATGGCGAGCTTATCAATTTGTTGTGCGGCCAGAGTTGCGCCCATTGAGTGACCGATGACATCAATTTGTCCAGAGCATGAACTTGCGAGCGCGTCTGTTAATGCTTGGCGCACAGGCGTTTCTTCACTACCGCTGTGGTTATTACAGGCCGCACAGGTTTTTGAACCCCAGTTAGGGCGATAGATGTCACTTGGTGAATAGCCTTTATTTAACAAGTAATTATAGGTGTTATTCCAGCTTGATGGGCTTGCGGTATTACCATGCACTAACACTACTGGGTCAGTACAGGCAAAGGCGGTTAAGGGAAAGCAGAACATGCCGAGTAATGTGATGATTAAAATGGATTTTGTTTTCATTGTTATTTCCTTTATTTAATTGGCGTTAAAACATTAAAGGAAGTTGAAGTGGTTAAAAATGGTACTTTCGTGCCGATAGCTGAGCGAGAATAATGACAGCGCGATAAACTATTTGTGCTCATACGTTTGCGCGCTGTCATTTTTATACTATTGATTTTTTCGTAGTTGCGTTACCTGATCAAATCCAATTCCCCAGTTATCGGTGTCGATTTCGTCGATGACAACAAAGGTCGTTGCGGGATCTTTGTCGAGCACATCAACCATGAGTTTGGTACAACCTTCGATGATTGCTTGCTTTTGTTCCTGAGTGACACCTTCGTTTGTCACCTTTACATTGATGTATGGCATGGGACTCTCCTTTCTATGATTACCAGTTATCTCTTAATTTTTTAAGGCATCGATTAATGCTTTTTCAAAGCCTACAACGGATTTTATATTCGATGCGAGTGCGACCTTATTGATGAAAAATACGGGCACTGTATCGACTTCCAATATACTTACTCTTTGTTTTGCCATCCTAAATTGATTTTCAAACTGCGGCATAAGTAGGATGTCGTTAACTTGAGAACTATCTAAAGAGGTTTGCTGCACTAATTTAGTGAGCACTTCGACATCACTGATGTCGGCACCTTGACTAAAATAAGCATCAATAAACACTTCATAAAGTGCGATATGTTCATTGTGCTCTTTTGCCCACAACATGAGTTTGTGAGCGTTCTTGGAATTAAAATACATGGTTCGATTTGTGTAGTTAATATCGACGCCCGCTCGTTTTGCAGTATTAACAACCGATGCTTTATAGCCTTTTAGCTTTTGACGAGACCAGCTCAGGTGATGTAAAAAATAATCATCTATTGTTTGCCCTGTCGAGGGCATTTGAGGGTTTATCTCGAATGGTAAAAAAGAGAAATCAACGTCAATCGCTAAATTGTTAATTGCCGTTTGCATATGACGATAACCAATAGGGCACCATGAGCAAACAAGGTCATTAACCATTTCAATGTTTAATTTCTTCATGATGATTGAACCGCGACATCTGTGTACATCTTAGAAACTATCTGCCATTGGTTGTCAGACTTTATTAATCCTAAGAAATCGATGTATTTAAATTCAAATATCGGGCAATACACTTTTATCATGGCTTGATCACTAATAATATCTATTGCCAAAATTGAAAATAAATAGTCTTGTTGTAACTCCTTGGGGGTTGCTCTATTGGCAACATCTTTTAACCATTGCTTTTTATTGCGTCGTCCACATGGTGTTATTAACCAACTTTCATTTTGAAAGATATTATCCAATAACTGCGTATCGCCGTTATACAGTCCATCGAAGTAATATTCGATAACCTGTGTTATCTGTTGAAAGTCGGATTGAGTGATATCGACTGTTGATTTAATAGATGGGCTCATTAGGCTTCATCACTCGCTAGCGCCGTTCGAAAGCTTGAACGAGACCTAGTTTCAAGCAGCATGTTGGTGGTTCGTTCACCAAAATTGATTGCTACTGGAAAGTAAACTCCCCAACTAGAATAAACCGCCAACATGATATCGGCGGCTGATGGTTGATCACCACCTAAATATTGTTGCTGACTGAGTTTGTCTTCCACAACCTGCCACAACTTATTGATATGCGCTGCCGCTGCATCTAAAGCTTGTTGTTTGGCATCTTCATTACTGATGTGCTCATTGATGAAAAATAGTTTTGAATAGGCAGGATGCATGGTCGCGTTAGCAAACATGATGTGCTCTATTGCTTGTTGGCGAGCTTGTGGTTCACTTGGTAATAGGTCGTTGTCGTGCTTCTTAAGTAGATACAAAACAATAGCCGCACCTTCCGTGAGCACTTGATCATCGATTGTTAGCGCCGGAACTGAAGCGACAGGATTAACAGTATCAAAGTCAGTAAGGGTATTAACGTTGATGACTTTAACGGGAATAGCTAACTCATTTAAGATCGTTAACGTCGCTAAAGAGCAGGCTCCAGTTGAGTGATATAGAGAATACATACAATTTCCTTAATTAGTTTGGTGGATAGCAATTGTCTATTCGGGTTAATGACATCGACAATGGCTAAATAGTACGTCGTCTTTTTGTTCTGATATATACGAATAATGCGAACCTACTGTTCACAATATGGAGACAATTGGTTACAGTTTGTCATTGATATTAGGTAGAGTATTTATGGATAAATTAAGAGCAATAGAGTTATTTGTTAAATTGGCAAATTTGGGTAGTTTCACGAAAGTTGCAGAGCAAACCAATACGTCAAAATCGATGATTAGCAAAGAAATCCGTCGTCTGGAAGACGATTTAGGTTCACGTTTACTACATCGTTCGACACGTAATGTCGCTTTAACTCATGTTGGGGAAGGGTATTTACAACGTGCGCGAGATATTTTAGCGCAGGTTAATGACGCTGACACCTTTGTTAGCGATTTACAAAAGAACATTAAGGGTAAACTAAAAATTAATGCGCCAATGGCGCTAGGTATTACCGATTTGTCTCACTTGTTTGCAGACTTTATCGCAGAAAACCCTGATATTGAGTTAGATATTCACTTAGGCGATGAAAGTATTGATTTGGTTGAACAGGGATTTGATTTGGGTTTTAGAGCCTCTAGTACACCAATTGATTCTAATTACGTTGGAAAGGTACTTACGCAGTTTTCCTATAAAGTCTGCGTATCGCCAGAATACTTGGCTAAGCATACGCCAATTGAGCGACCTGAAGACTTACAACAGCACAACTGTTTTGTTTATCGTTATTTTCAAGGCAAAAATACTTGGCCCATTGATGAAGGCGTCAAAGTAAGTGGCAATCTCACCGTTAACAATACACTTTTTATGCTCGATTTTGTTAAGAAGGGATTAGGCATTGGCTTTCTACCTGACTTTGTTTGTCAGCAAGCGATAGATAAGGGAGATGTTGTTGAAATTTTGTCTGCAACTCAGAAACCTAATTTGACGTTGTACGCGTTATATCCTGCTCGTCACTTTGTTCCCGCTAAGTTAGTGCAATGTATCGACTATCTTCAGGCGTGGTTTAAAACAGAATAAGTAGTTGTGATAGAGGTTTTATTATAAAAAAAGCAGTGATGTTGCCATCACTGCTTTTTTAATGAAATACGTGATTGTTGTTTATCTCTCTCGTATTTTATTCGCCTAAACTTACTCAGCTTTTGCCAGTGTTGCACCACTTGATGCGCGGCTTGTAGCGCCGAGTGTGCTGATGTTGCGATCGCTCTTTGCAAACTCTGCACGTTGCTCGTTTGGCATGATTGTTACTTCAATACCAGATGATACAACTTCAGCGGCTGGTGGCTTAGTTGTTGGCGCGCTTGCGAAACCTTTAACGATTGATAGCGTTGGTTTGCTTTTAGCTTTAGGCGCCGCTTCAACCACTGGGGCTTCTTCGGCGACAGCTTCAACAGGTGCTTCAACTTCAACCTGTATTTTGTCTGCTGATTCAACGACAGGTGCTTCTTCAACCACTTCAGTGATGTCTTCAGCTGTTGTTTCTACAGGCGTTTCAACAGTTTCTTCCACAATTGCTTCAACTTGAACTTGAGGAGCAGCTTCAACAACAGGTGCTTCTTCTTTCGCTTCAATAGTTTCAACAGCGACTGGTGCTTCTTCAGTCTTAGTTTCTGCTTCTACAGCAACAGGTGCTTGAGTCGTTTCTTCTACTGCTTCGACAACTGGCGCTTCTTGCACAGGTGTTTCAACAACAGGCGCTTTCTCAACACTCGCTTCAACAACAATTGCCGGTTGCTCTGACTGTGCCTTTTCTTGTTCTAACTCTTGAGCAAGCTCTTCGTTAGTCTTGATTGGGTAGCGAGCTTCAACAGCTTCGTCTGTCGTGCGTTCTTGACGATTACGACGTTGACCAGAAGAACGTAAATGGCGAGGTGAGCGACGGTTACGACGACGTTCGCCTGTTTCTTCATCTTGAGCCTTAACTTCTTGTGCTGGCGCTTCATTAACAACTGATGTTTCTTCAACAGCAGGCGCTTGTTGCGACTCTTCTCTCACCGGCTTTTCAGCTTTTGGAGCACGTGTTTTAGGCGCTTGTTTCTCAGGCGCCGTTTCGTTTGTTACTGTGTCTTCTTGCTGCTCTACAGCGGCACCAGTACGAACTTTCTTACGCATGTTGTTGCGACGTTGACGACGTTGAGCAACTTTTTCTTCAGCAGCTGGTGCATCAGTATTTTTGTTGTTCTCTTGCGTCTTAGCGTTGTTGTTGCGCGGTTTACGCTGCTTGTTACGACGGTTATCGTTACGCTCTTTGTGTTCGCCTGCTTCATTGCGGTTGTCGTCGCGCTGATTGCGGTTGTCATTCTCGTCATTGTTACGCTTGTTCTGATTTGAATTACGGTTGCGATTGCGGTTGCGATTACGGTTGCGATTACGTGGACGTTGTGGTTTTTCTTTAACTTCTTGAACTTCTTCTTCAGCAATGAACAAACCTTTGATGGTCTTAAGGATGCGTGAGAATAGTGAAGGTTTTTCTTCTTCTTTCTTAACGCTTGGCTTATGACTTGGTTTTTTCGGCGCTGGTGTTTCTTTAACTTCCGGGGCCTTAGGCTCTGGTGCAGTAACGTTTGCTGGTGCTGAAATACCTTTCAGTACTGGTTCGTTTTTGCTAATGCTTGATTTTAATAAACGAGACTCGTATTGCTCTTCGTTATCGCCATCTTTCACTAAATCGTATGTTGCAGCCGTTACTGTGTCGTCATTGCGATGACGAATCACTTCGTAATGTGGTGTTTCAAGGTTCACGTTTGGCACGATAACAACGTCAACATTGTGGCGAGTTTCGATAACGCGAATTGCTTTACGCTTCTCATTAAGCAAGTAAGCAGCAACATTGACAGGAACCTGCGCTTCAATTTGCGATGTTGAATCTTTAATGGCTTCTTCTTCCATTAAACGCAAGATTGACAGGGCTAGAGATTCAGTTCCACGAATGGTGCCTTGGCCTGTACAGCGCGGACATATGTGGGTGCTAGATTCGCCTAAACTTGGGCGAATACGTTGACGTGACATTTCCATTAAACCAAAGCGAGAAATGCGACCTACTTGGATTTTTGCGCGGTCAACTTTTAGCGCGTCACGTAGTTTGTTTTCTACGTCACGTTGGTGTTTTGTTGAGTTCATATCGATGTAGTCGATAACCACTAAACCACCTAAATCACGTAGTCGTAATTGACGAGCAATTTCAACAGACGCTTCAAGGTTGGTGTTAAACGCGGTTTCTTCAATATCGCCGCCTTTAGTAGCACGTGCCGAGTTGATATCGATAGACGTTAATGCTTCTGTTGGATCAATCACGATCGAGCCACCAGATGGTAGGCGCACTTCACGTTGGAACGCCGATTCAATTTGCGTTTCAATTTGATAGTGAGTGAATAACGGCACTTCACCGGTGTAATGCTTGATACGGTTTAAGTAATCAGGACGCACAACGCTGATATGCTCACGTGCACTTTCGTATACGCGTGGGTGGTCAATTAAGATTTCACCGATATCACGACGTAAATAATCACGCATTGCACGAACAATCACGTTACTTTCTTGGTGAATTAAAAACGGAGCAGGACGAGAGTCCGCAGCGCCTTTGATAGAACGCCAGTGATTCTCTAGGATATCTAAATCGTATTGTAATTCTTCAGACGCTTTACCAACACCCGCTGTACGAACGATTACGCCCATACCTTTTGGCATCGTTAACGCTGATAATGCGGCTTTAAGCTGTGTGCGTTCTTCGCCTTCAATGCGACGTGAAATACCGCCAGCACGAGGGTTATTTGGCATTAATACCAAGTAGCCACCCGCCAAACTGATAAATGTAGTTAGTGCAGCACCTTTATTGCCACGCTCTTCTTTATCAATTTGAACAATAACTTCTTGGCCTTCTTTGATAACGTCTTTAATGCTTGGACGTCCTTTAAAAGAATAGCCTTCAGGGAAATAATCACGCGAAATTTCTTTCAGTGGTAGGAAACCATGACGCTCAACCCCGTAATCTACAAATGCTGCTTCTAGACTAGGCTCTACGCGAGTGATTTTACCCTTGTAGATGTTGGCTTTGGTTTGTTCATGACCGGGACTTTCAATATCTAGGTCGTACAGGTTTTGGCCGTCGACTAAGGCGACGCGCAACTCTTCTGACTGAGTTGCATTAATTAACATTCTTCTCATTTGGAAGCTCATCCATTGTGAGTTACCAAACAATCAAGTTGTGGCTGTCCGGAGCCTTTATGTACAATCTCGCGATTGGGCTAAGGCGCATTCTAAACGTAAGACTAATTTTTACGTGCTTGATTTAGCTAATAAAATAACTGTGATTACCGTTTTTAGTAACATTGTCTACAGTCTATTATCTTCAAAATCTAGTAATTACTAGATGAGCTAAATAATTCCTGCTTGCCATTAGTGCAGGCAAGCGGCTAAGCGTCGTTTTTATTTATCCATTGTAAAGGGCAATTGGCCATTCACAATGTTGAGCATTTGGCTCAAATTCTGTCTATTTGATAATGGACACGTCATCTCGACGATTCATTATTTGCCGGTAAAAACCTACGGGCTGACTATTTTAGCAACGGTTTTACTATTAAAGGCGAGTCATCATTTGTCACTGATGTCATCGCAAAAACTATTTTTTGTATTCTTGCAGGTATTCACGCCACAGTGCTTTCAACATTGTTATTTGTGCAAACAAAGTTTTAGCTTGTTGTTTCTTAACGCTATTATTAGCGAATTTGTTCAGCGTTTGTATGCCTTAATTGAGAAAATATCAAAATAAACCTACAAGAACACCCAATTATCACACTAATTGGGCCCAATCGCTACCAATACTTTTGAATAAAGTGAGGAACAGAAATTTAACCGATTGCTCATTTCTCATTGTTTTAAGTGACGGACGGCGCTAAAAGTTTATTTTATTGCGGTGCCAAACATTTGATTGATGTACAATGCGCGCCATGAATGAAAAACAACCACAAGTCGCGGCAAAAGTGCAGTTTGTCACTATTGATGACAATCATGCTGGCCAGCGCATCGACAATTTCTTGGTAACCTTTTTAAAAGGCGTACCTAAAAGCCGTGTTTATCGTATTTTGCGTAAAGGCGAAGTTCGCGTAAATAAAAAACGTGTAAAACCTGTTTATCGTCTAAACGACGGTGATATTGTGCGCGTCCCACCCATTCGTATGGACGAAGAAAAAGAGCTGCCAAATGCAAAACTTGAAAAAGTAGCGTCGCTTGAAAAGCACATTATCTTTGAAGACAAATACCTTATTGTGATGAATAAACCTTCTGGTATTGCAGTGCATGGCGGTAGTGGTTTGAAGTTTGGTTTAATCGAAGGATTACGTGCGTTGCGTCCTGACGCTAAATCACTCGAACTTGTTCACCGGCTTGATCGCGATACCTCGGGGTGTATTTTAATTGCTAAGCGTCGTAGTACATTACGTGCATTACACGAGCAATTACGTGAAAAAACGGTTGAGAAAAACTACCTCGCCTTAGTAAAAGGTCAATGGCGTAAAGAAGATAAAGCCGTTAATGCACCGCTTCTTAAAAATACTGTTGCTTCAGGCGAGCGTATTGTTCGTGTAAATCCTGAAGGTAAAGATAGTTACACCAAGTTTAAAATTGTACAGCGTTTTGAAGATTGTACGCTAATTCAAGCGAGTCCAGTCACTGGGCGTACGCATCAAATTCGCGTTCATACCCTACATGCTGGGCACCCAATTGCTGGTGATGATAAATACGGTGATAAAGCGTTTGATAAGACAATGAAAGCTCATGGTTTAAATCGTTTGTTTTTACATTCTGCTAGCGTGCGTTTTTTCCATCCTAATGAAGAAACGACTATGTTTTTTGAAGCGCCATTTGATGATGCCCTCAAGAATACTGTCACGGCTTTGAGAAAGACCTAGTTGATGACAATGAATAATGAATTGAAATTAGTTATCTTTGATTGGGATGGCACAGTAATGGATTCGGTGGCGAAGATTGTTGATTCAATGCAAATCGCTGCCCGGCGAGAAGGGCTTAGTGTCCCTTCTGTACAAGCTGTTAAAGACATTATTGGTTTGAGTTTAGCACCGGCGTTAAAGCAATTGTTTGGTGAATTGAATCAGCAACAAGTCGACGACATGGCACTTTTTTATAAAGAAGCTTATTTAGCACTCGATAAAAAACCAAGTGCATTGTTTGATGGCATTGTGGATGTATTTGACTCGTTAAAAAATCGCAATATTAAGATTGCGGTGGCAACGGGGAAATCACGTGTTGGATTGAATCGTTTGATTGAACAAACCGGGTTAGGGCACTTTTTCTGTGACAGCATGACTGCTGATGAAGCCGAATCTAAGCCGCATCCTCAAATGATTGATGACATTGTTGACCGCCAAGGTGTTGATAAATCACAGGTAGTAATGGTTGGTGATTCGATTTTAGATTTAACCATGGCCAACAATGCTGGTGTGAAAGCGCTGGGGGTTAGTTATGGCGCTCACGATAAAGCGAAATTGCTTACGCGAGAGCCAATGGCTGTCGTCGATAAAGCAGCTGAATTATTAGACTATCTTGACGCTAAACCTATTGTGGCGTAATCATAATCGCCCGAAAATCGTTAACGTTGGTATGGGTCGGCCCTGTGATAATTAAATCATTGAGTGCATTAAAAACGCGGTAGCTATCAAAAGTGGCTATCGCGTTTTTTATATCTAGGTTGTGGCTTTTTGCGCGCTTTAATGTCGATTCATCAATAAAAGCACCTGCGACATCAACGCTGCCGTCTATGCCGTCTGTATCGCAGGCGAGGGCACAGATGCCTTCTTCGCCATTTAATGCCTTGGCTAGGCACAATAAATAATGTTGGTTTGGGCCCCCATCACCTGTCGCATTGTTATCTAATGTGACGGTGAGTTCACCTCCCGAGATCAACAACGTTGGCTTATCATTTCTCTTGGCAGCAATGGCTAATTGGGCATGTTTATTGGCGATAGTGTTAGCATCACCTGTTAACTCATAATCAATGATTTCAATGTAATAGTGTGTTGTATCAATGGTTGATATCGCATGATCGATAGCTTGTTTGGCATTGGCAATGATTGATAGGCGATGGCGCGTTGCTGCTTCGTCACGTTTATTGTTCCTGTCATTTGATGCATTATGCTGGGTTAACGCTGCAATCACTTGCGGCATTGGTGTCCACTGGTACTTATCTAAAATCGCTAATGCATCGATGGGTGTCGATTCACTAGGTAAGGTTGGCCCTGACGCAATAATATGTGGATTGTCGCCGACAACATCGGAAATGACAAAAGTATGACTCGATCCTGTAATAGCTTGAGCTAACTTTCCACCTTTGATATCAGATAGATGCATACGCACCGTATTAATTTCGTTAATAGGCGCGCCACATGACAGTAGAAATTGATTGATGGCAACCTTGTCGTTGAGGGAAATACCCTGACACGGTAAAGAAAGTAGCGCAGAGCCGCCTCCTGATAAGAGAAAGATCACTGGCGTGTTACTATCGGCAGCCTTGGCAATCGACAGAATTTGCGTAGCTGCTTGCATGCTGTATTTATCTGGTAGCGGATGACCGCCTTTTAAAATCTTTACATTACCAATGTTATCGTGCTCACTATATCCGTGACGGCAGACAACTGCGCCGTAACAACAGTCGCCAAAATAATCGACCATCACCTGTGCCATTTCAACACTGGCCTTACCTGCGCCTAGCACACACACTTTATCTTGGATAGATAAGGTATTGAGATGCGGTGTTAAACAAGCGCGGGGGAGACTCGCACTCACCGCTTGCGTAAACAACTGATATAAGAAATGTTTGTTGTCCATTGGTTATCCAAAACTAATGCGTATCGGTTGAGATTATTTAGGCCTTTTAAAAAATGTGGAATAAAGAGTGATAACACGCAGCTACTTTAGCTGTGCCAATACATTCATGCCTTCATTATTTAACATATCTATCAAGGTAATAAGTGGCAGACCAATCAGGGTATTTGGATCCTTACCTTCTAGACGTTCAAATAGTGCAATGCCCAATCCTTCACTTTTGAAACTACCAGCGCAATTGTAAGGTTCTTCAGATGTTAAATAGCCCGTAATCATGACATCTGTTAACTCTCTAAAATGTACATGAAAAGGTTCAACCACGACTTGATGTTTTTTGGTACCACTATTATATAAGCACAAGCCCGTATAAAAGGTGATAACTTGACCGCTAGCACGGCGTAGTTGTGCAAATGCATTGTCGAAGTTATGTGGTTTGCCTACTATTTCATCGTTTATGACAGCAACTTGATCACCGCCGATGATCAAATGATCGTTAAATTGATCCTCACAAGCTTTTGCCTTAGCAAGCGCCAAACGCTCTACTAGCGCGGGCGCCGTCTCATTTGGGCGTGACGTTTCATCGACATTGGGCTTTGCACAGTCAAAAGATAGCATTAATTTTTGGAGAATTTGCTGACGAAATGGTGAAGTTGATGCTAGAATCAGCGGTCGGTTTAAGGTCTTGTTCATAAGCGTATAGTCGTTGATTTTATAACCGTTTTTAGGTGTGATGGCTTAATTTTCGTTAAGTTTATCATGAGATATAAAAAAACCATTAGTTTTAAGGATTTTCCTTTGACTAGTGGCATTATGATCTATAAGATGCGCGACCATGCAACTAGTAAAGATACCTTTGACGCTTGATCCAATCAAAGCGGCTAAAATGCACTCTAACTACCAAGGTGGTATAGAGAGCGCTCAATTGCCAAGATTGTTGGAAGCGTCCGCCGGATTCTGTAGCGATATACAGGTACAGTTTTCTTGTGATACTGACGAACAGGGCACTGTGATCATTAATGGTCACGCGCAAGGCGAAGTCACCCTGACTTGTCAGCGTTGTATGCATGAATATAAGCAGAATCTTTCTGTGGAATTCTGTTATTCACCTTTGACTGCAAAGTCTCAGGAGGATGACATACCGGACATTTACGATCCTGTCGATATGGATGAAAATGGACATATTGCAATTGCTGAACTTATCGAAGATGAGTTTATCGTTTCAATTCCATTTTTTCCTATGCACGATGTAGAAGATTGTTCTGTTGAACAAGATTTTACATTGGGTGAAATAGATGACAGCGTCGAGGAACGTCCAAACCCGTTCGCGGTGTTACAAAAATTAAAGAAATAGGGTTTTTTTAGGAGACCATCATGGCTGTTCAAAAAAGTAAAAAATCACGTTCAAGACGTGGCATGCGTCGTTCACACGATGCGCTAACTGGCGTTCAACTAAGTGTTGATGAGACAACTGGTGAAACTCACCGTCGTCATCACATCACTGCTGACGGTTACTACCGTGGCAAAAAAGTAATCGAGCTATAATAGGCGATTACTTTGAGTGATCTAACCCTTGCGTTAGATGCCATGGGGGGCGATTTCGGTCCCCAAGTGACGGTGCCTGCATCCTTGCAGGCACTGGAACGTTTTCCTTTTCTATCTATTTCCATCTTTGGCGACGCCAACACTATTAAGCAGTTTATTCCTGCGCAATTTCCTCATTTAAATCGTTTACACATCGAACATTGTTCACAAATTGTTACCATGAATGACCGTCCATTGACTGCTGTTCGTAATCGCCGTGAATCGTCGATGCGCAAAGCGATTGATATGGTTCAACAGGGGCGAGCAGCTGCGTGTGTCAGTGCTGGCAATACTGGTGTGTTGATGGCGATGGCGAAGTTAGTACTTAAGACGTTGCCAGGCATTGATAGGCCAGCGCTTATTTCAACATTACCCACACTGCAGAATAAGCCTGTGTATATGTTGGACTTAGGGGCTAATGTGAGTTGTGATTCAGATACATTATTGCAGTTTGCAGTGATGGGCTCGGTTGTTGCACAAAAAGTGAATGACATTCACAAACCACGGATTTCATTACTTAATGTTGGTGAAGAGGCGATTAAAGGCAATGATGTTGTCAAACAGACCGCTGAACTTTTAAAGGAAACCTGTCAATTAAACTACATTGGTTATATTGAAGGACATCAGATCTTTGAAGGTAATACCGACGTTATTGTGTGTGATGGCTTTGTTGGCAATATTAGTTTAAAAACAACGGAAGGTGTGGCTAATCTTTTGTTTGAACATCTGAAACAGGCGGCGAAATCTAGTCCATTAATGCGCTTTTTATCGTTTATCTCCACACCTTTTCTTAAAAATGTACTTTGTAAGGTGAAACCCGACCAGTACAACGGTGCAAGTCTGCTAGGATTGCGCGGTATAGTAATCAAGAGTCACGGCAACGCTGATCAACAAGCCTTTTTAAATGCCATTAAACAAGCAATTACTGAAGTTGAACAGCAAGTTCCTGACAGAATTCAAGACAGCTTAGAATCTATATTATTAGAAAAAATCTGCTAGCTTCCAACTGTCTTCATAAGAGCTTTCATCATGTATTCAAAAATTTTAGGTACCGGTAGTTATCTACCGACACAAGTGCGTAGTAATGCCGATCTTGAAAAAATGGTCGATACTACAGACGAATGGATCACTGCACGTACGGGAATTAGCGAACGCCGTATTTCTGATACTTCTGAGTCAGTGGTCACTATGGCGCATGAGGCTGCTAAACAAGCACTCGAAATGGCAGGATTGTCTGCAAACGACATTGATATGATTGTCTTTGGCACAACCAGTGGTGAAAACGCATTCCCTGCCGCTGCTTGTCAGTTACAAGAATTTCTAGGCATTGAAGCGCCTATCCCTGCGTTTGATGTTGCCGCGGCATGTTCAGGTTTTATTTTTTCGATGAGTGTTGCAGATCAATATATTAAATCGGGTAATGCTAAGAATATTCTAGTGATTGGCGCTGACGTTTTATCACGTTTATGTCATCCAGAAGATCGTTCTACTATTATTTTATTTGGTGATGGTGCAGGCGCTGCGGTATTAACGGCAAGTGAAGAACCTGGTATTTTATCAACGCACATTCGAAGCGCTGGTAAACACGGCGATTTATTAAAATCACGTGCGGTTCCTCGTCATAAGAATCCTGAAGATCCCATTGAAGGTTTCATTGAAATGAAAGGCAATGAAGTTTTCAAGTTTGCTGTCACTCAACTCAGTAACGTAGTGAGCGAAACATTAGCCGCTAACAACCTTGAGAAATCGGACATTGATTGGTTAGTGCCACATCAGGCAAACTACCGCATTATTAGTGCCACCGCTAAAAAGCTATCAATGCCAATGGAGCAAGTTGTTTTAACACTCGCTAAGCACGGTAATACGTCGGCTGCTTCAGTGCCAATTGCACTCGATGAAGCGGTACGTGACGGCCGAATTCAACGTGGACAAATGTTACTACTTGAAGCATTCGGTGCTGGTTTCTCGTGGGGCTCTGCGCTCGTACGTTTCTAACGGTTACTGTAAATCTATTTAATAATAAACGCGCTGAGGCGCGTTTATTGATTTTCTATAAAAATTTAATAAAGGATAATTATCATGTCAAAAACGGCGATAGTATTCCCCGGTCAAGGTTCACAAACCTTAGGCATGCTAAGCGACATCGCTAGCGAGCACGCAATTGTTCAAGAAACATTTGCGCAAGCATCTAACGTATTAGGTTACGATTTATGGGCATTAGTTCAAGATGGTCCTGGTGAAGATTTGAATCGTACAGATCGTACTCAGCCAGCATTATTAGCCGCAAGTGTTGCTATTTGGCGTGTATGGAATGAACAAAATGGCAAACAGCCTGAGTTTTTAGCCGGTCACAGCCTTGGTGAGTATTCTGCATTGGTATGTGCTGGTGCTATTGCGTTTGAAGATGCGATTAAGTTAGTTGAACTACGTGGTCAATATATGCTTGAAGCCGTGCCAGAAGGCACGGGTTCGATGGCGGCGATTATCGGGTTAGATGACGATGCCATTGCTAAAGCCTGTGGAGATGCTGCGCAAGATCAAGTGGTATCGCCAGTAAACTTCAATTCACCCGGACAAGTTGTTATTGCTGGTCATAAAGAAGCTGTTGAGCGCGCATCAGCACTATGTAAAGAAGCCGGGGCAAAACGAGCATTGCCATTAGCGGTTTCAGTACCATCACATTGTTCATTAATGTCGCCAGCGGCAGAAAAACTAGCGGCTCAACTAGAGACGATTGACGTTAAGTCGCCAGTGCTTAAAGTGATTAATAATGTTGATGTTGCCATTGAAAGTGACCCAGTTGCGATAAAAGACGCCTTAAAACGCCAACTGTTTAGTCCTGTTCGTTGGTCTGAAACAGTACAGTTTTTCGCAGCAAATGATGTGTCATTACAAATTGAAGTGGGACCTGGCAAAGTGCTGTCTGGTCTTGCAAAACGTATTGATAAAAGTGTTAGTGGCGTTGCAACTACAGATGTTGCTAACCTAACTAGTGCGTTAGAAAAATAATTAACGGAGTTAACAATGAGTTTTAATTTTTCAGAAAAAGTTGTTTTAGTGACCGGTGCAAGCCGTGGCATTGGTAAAGAAATCGCGAAAGTATTCGCTGCTGGTGGCGCAACAGTTATTGGCACTGCAACAAGTGAAAATGGCGCAGGCAAGATCAGTGAGTATTTAGGTGAAAACGGTAAGGGTTTAGTATTAAACGTTACTGATAGCGACTCTATTGCAGCCTTATTTGACTCGATTAAGTCTGATTTTGGTGGCGTTGATATTTTAGTTAATAATGCTGGTATCACGCGCGACAATCTAATGATGCGTATGAAAGATGAAGAGTGGGATGACATCATCACTACAAACTTAAATTCAGTGTTTAAGATTTCTAAAGCTGTATTACGTCACATGATGAAAAAACGCGAAGGCCGTATTATTAATATCGGTTCTGTCGTTGGTTCTTCAGGTAATCCAGGCCAAGCAAATTACTGTGCATCTAAAGCAGGTTTACTTGGTTTTACAAAATCTTTAGCACAAGAAGTTGCATCTCGCGGCATTACAGTAAATACTGTTGCTCCTGGTTTCATCCAAACGGATATGACTGAGGAATTAAACGATGAGCAAAAAGACACTATCTTGTCTAAAGTACCTGCAAATCGTTTAGGGAAACCACAGGAAATTGCCGGTGCAGTTGCTTTCTTAGCATCTGACATGGCTGCTTACATCAACGGTGAAACGTTGCATGTGAACGGTGGTATGTACATGGGCTAAATTGATTTAGCGCATTAGAATAATAGTTTATTAGTATTTGTTTACAAATTGGGGTAAATTTCGGCGATAATGCCGTTAAATTCTGGTTTGACCAGCATTTCAGATATTGATTTGTTTGGTTAATCCTCTAAACTAGCCCCATATTTTATGACTCTGTAAAAACAGGAAAAATTGCCATGAGCATTGAAGAACGCGTAAAGAAAATTGTTGTTGAACAACTAGGTGTTAAAGAAGAAGAAGTAGTTAGCGGTGCGTCATTTGTTGATGACCTAGGTGCTGATTCACTAGACACAGTTGAGCTAGTAATGGCTCTAGAAGAAGAATTCGACACTGAGATTCCAGACGAAGAAGCTGAAAAAATCACTACAGTTCAAGCTGCTATTGATTACGTAAACAGCGCTCAAGGTTAATTTAACCTTTGCATTGAAAAGGCGGCTTTTGCCGCCTTTGTTGTATCTAGCGCTAAATGAAATAAACACGATCGGTGTTATTTGCTACAAATTAATACATTTGAAGATAGTTTGAAGCAAATAGCAGCAAGAATTCAATAAATTTGGAAGGGTTGAGATGACAAAACGTCGTATTGTAGTAACAGGCATGGGCATGGTTTCTCCTGTTGGTAATACTGTTGCAGAAAGTTGGGACAGTGTATTACAAGGCAAAAGCGGTATCGATATTATTAAAGCATTCGATACAAGTATCTACAGCACACACTTTGCGGGTGAAGTAAAAGACCTAGATATGGAACCTTACTTACCTAAGAAAGAAGCGCGTCGAATGGATAAATTCATCCAATTTGGCATGGTTGCTGGTGTACAAGCTATCGAAGACAGTGGCATTGAAGTAACCAGTGATAATGCACCGCGTATTGGTGTTGCCATTGGCTCTGGTATGGGCGGTTTAGGATTAATCGAAACGACTCACGCTCAAATGGCTAAAACAGGTGTGCGTAAGATTTCTCCGTTTTTCGTGCCGGGTACCATCATTAACATGATTGCTGGTAACTTATCGATTCGCTATGGCTTCCAAGGTCCAAACATTGCGATTACAACAGCATGTACTACTGGTGTGCACAATGTTGGCCATGCAGCTCGTATGATTGCCTACGGTGATGCGGATGTTATGGTTGCTGGTGGTGCAGAAGCTGCGACGACAGAACTCGGCTTAGGCGGTTTTGGTGCTGCTAAAGCATTATCAACGAACAATGATAATCCACAGCAAGCTTCTCGCCCTTGGGATAAAGACCGCGATGGCTTCGTGATGGGGGAAGGCGCCGGCATGATGGTATTAGAAGAATACGAACATGCGAAAGCCCGTGGTGCAAAAATTTATGCTGAGTTAACTGGCTTTGGCATGAGCGGTGACGCACACCATATGACATCACCACCTAGTGATGGTGCTGGCGCAGCTGCTGCAATGGTTAATGCATTAAATGATGCTGGTGTTGCACCTGAAGACATTGGTTACATTAATGCTCACGGCACGTCGACGCCGGCTGGTGATAAAGCTGAAACAGCGGCTGTTAAATCAGTATTTGGTGAGCATGCTTATAACTTAGCGGTTAGTTCAACTAAATCAATGACAGGTCATTTATTAGGTGCTGCGGGGTCGGTGGAAGCGATTTTCTCTGCGCTGGCGGTAAGTGATCAAATTATGCCACCAACCATTAACTTAGATAATCCTGATGAAGGTTGTGATTTAGATTACGTCACCGAAGGTGCACGTAAGAAAGAACTGAATCATGTACTTTGTAACTCATTTGGTTTTGGCGGTACAAACGGTTCATTGTTATTCAGTAAAGTTAAATAAGCGTTATTAAATTTACTGGTAAACCCGCTCGTCAAACAGCGGGTTTTTTTATGGTTGATAAACGCTTTACAGCAAAATTAGTTTGTATGAGTGATGAAAAGAGCAGGGTTATATAGTGTTAGTAAAACGAGACAGACAATAATATTTAACCATGAACAAATCCAAAAAATTGTTCTAAATGGCTGCTTTTGTGTTTTGTGACGCCTTATTTGCTGAATTAAATAACTCCCCGGCCAGCCACCGCAACACGCCAACACATAAAAACGCAATTCACTTATCCGCGGCATACCTTTTATAGCTGCTGATTTATCTTGCCATGTAAATAACACTGTAATTAGGTTTAGTGTCGTAAAGTAACTCACGAATAATGTTTGATGAATTTGAGGTAACGTCATGGCGACTAATGTCACTGAAACGACAAAGGCGATGCAAATGATAACACCTAGTTTTAATACTGATTTACGCATCAATGGCAATGGCTCGCCAAAACAAGTTAAAAGCGTTATCACGATAATCATCGATGGCTATCAATGATGGGTTATTAATAAAGAATAGGCCGCTAGCAATCATCTGAGATTGGCAATGGTCTAGCAGTAAATCGAGAGGGTATTCCACAATAATTTTTTGTGCTTGTCCAACGGTAATCATCATTTCTAGAATTGATAATTCTGTCTTCATAGCTTTAATTCGCAATGCTTGTGGCAAGAAGTTTTCAGTCGCTACTTGTTGAAAAAAAGTCAATTGTCGAGGATGTGAAACCGCCCAATTTAGCGCCAAATGCCACAAGGCTTCGACTTGTTGCTTTAGTGACTGTGATAACAAATCATCGGATAAGACTAATGCGCTGGCCAATTGTTGTTTACTGGCAATATACAACGAGGATACCAACGAGTGCTTGTTTTCAAAATGATGAAACAATGTGCCGTTAGCAACGCCAGCATGTTTGGCAATTGACGCAGTAGAGGTGCTGTGAATGCCTTGTTCACTAAACAGCGTTAAAGCGCTGTTTAGCAATAGATCACGTTTGGTTGTTTTGCTCATTAGCGAATAAATATCTTAATCATTAATTTTTGAATCCAAGTCCCGTACGGTGGAAAAACAAGTTTGCCTGTATTGAGTCTACCGCGCGACAACACTGTCTTTGCTTTTGAGAAGGTTAAGAAACCTTCGCGGCCATGATAGTGTCCCATACCTGACTCTCCAACGCCGCCAAACGGGGCATCGTCGGCGGCAACATGCATAATGGTATCATTGATACAGACTCCACCAGAATGGGTATTGTCGAGTAAATAACGTTGGATAGCCTTATCAAAGCTCATGATATAAAGCGCAAGTGGGCGAGGGCGATTGGCAATGTAATTAACGGCGTCAGTGAGATCATCGTAAGGTAAAATGGGTAAAATAGGGCCAAAGATCTCCTGTTGCATTAACAACATGTCGTCATTGGTATGAGTGACTAACTGCGTTGCCATATTGCGTGAAGATTTATCAATAGCCAAGTCATTGGCGGACGTAATAGTCGCGCCCTTTGTTTGTGCATCATCAAGCCATGATAACAAGCGTTGGTGTTGTGCATCATTAATGATATTGCTGTAATCTTCGCGTTGCTCTTTGCTCCCATACATAGCGACAAACTGCTTTTTATATTCTGCGACGAATTCATCGATCTTATTTCGAGGGCAGAAAACATAATCAGGGGCGATACAAATTTGTCCCGCGTTTAAACATTTTCCAAATATTAGTCGTTCAACCGCGGTGGTAATGGGCATGTCTGGCGCGACAATTGCGGGTGATTTCCCCCCCAGCTCAAGCGTTACAGGCGTTAAGTTTTCTGCAGCGGCACGCATCACATGACGACCCACGGCAGTTGAGCCTGTAAAAATTAAATGGTCAAAGGCCAGTGCTGAAAATTGAGCGGCAACATCAGCTTCACCTTCTACAATAGCGACTTGATCATCACTAAATACGCTAGTAAGCATGGCAATGATTGCTTGATTGGTATGCGGAGTGAACTCAGATAGCTTTAACATTGCGCGATTGCCGGCCGCGAGTGCCGTAATGAGCGGTCCAATAGATAACATGACAGGAAAGTTCCATGGCACCATGATTCCGATAACGCCTAATGGCTGATATTCAACACGCACTGTCGCTGGTGATAACAATAGCCCAGCGTGACGTCGGCTCGGTTTCATCCATTTTTTTAGGCGCTTAATCGTGTAATTAATATTCATCACACAAGGCAGAATATCGCCGATTAAAGAATCGTTTGCTGGACGTTTTCCATAATCTTGTGCCATCGCGTCAATTAACATCTGTTGATGTTTTAGTAATGCTGATTTTAACTGTTTGAGCATCGAAACACGCTGTTGCGCACTTGGCATAGGAGCACTGACAAAGGCTTGTTTTTGCGTTGTTAGTATTTGTTGTAGCGTCGTAGTGCTATTGATTTGAGTAACACTTTGTGAAGTAATGGTCATAACGCAACCTAAATTGACTGATTAGTCGGTCTATTAAACACTGGAACAATTAAAGATACAAGTAATACTTGTCTGTAGGTTTCAGGGAAGTTGGTGGGCTCTATCTGATGATAGAACCCTTCATTGTTTTTACTGTTGTTTTAACACAGCGTGTTGTTTGTCATTATCTAAGTAATTTACAATCTGCGCTGATGGCTGTGGTTTTTCAAAGAAATAGCCTTGACCAAACTTACAACCTAGTTGTTGCAGTAAGGCTTGTTGTTCTTGATGTTCAATGCCTTCAGCGAGCACATCAAGTCCGAGCACATTGCCAAGCTCAATGATATGTCGAATAAACTCTTGGTCAATCTCAGTGTGACAAAGATTATCAATAAGACTCTTGTCTAGCTTGAGCTTGTCAATAACATTATGTAATCGGCGTATTAAGCTAAGTGATGAGTAGCCAACCCCAAAATCATCAATAGCAATGTGAATGCCAAGAGCCTTCACTTGACGCACGTGATTAATGAGATTGTTAATGTTGTTGATACTGGTTGTTTCAGTAACTTCGATCTCAATTAAGTCTGCTGGACAGGTGCTTGCCTCAATTATTTGTGTCACACGCTTGACAAAATCAGGCATTTCTAATGTTTTGAATGACACATTGACAGATACGCGTGGCACATTAAATCCGTCATCAAGCCATGTTTTTACTTGTTGACATACTTGTTTTAACACATAGAGATCAAATTCAAAATTGAGTCCAATATCTTCCGCAATAGACGCAAAAAAAGCAGGCGATATATGGCTTAGCTCTTTATGATGCCAACGTGACAGCGCTTCAAGCCCCATCAATTTCTTAGAGGTTAGGCAATACTGGGGTTGATAATGTTGCGTTATCTGTTGTTTAGCAATGGCTTGCGGGAAATCATCGATAATCAATTTGCGCATCAATAATTTGTTGGTTAGTTCACTAGTTGCGAATATAAACTTGGAATTACTAAATTTTGCTGCTTGATGCATCGCTGTTTCAGTTGCAATTTCCATCGCAAAATAACTGGAATATTTAGCGGTTAGCTCACTGACGCCGACACTGAAACTTTTATGTACCTTCACATTGTCTGAAAGTTGCATTGGTTGTTTGGTAATGTCACAGATTGCTTGGCATTTATTAGTGACGAGCGTTTCAAAATCAATTTTTGATGCTCGCTGATAATCTTCTACTAAGATACCGAATTTTGCATTGGAAAATCGCACGACGAGGTAATCATCACCAAACAAGGCAACGAGTTTTTTGCCAAGGGTTTCTAGGTACTCATCACCAACGTTATAGCCTTGACGAAAGTTTAGCGTCGAAAAGTTATCGACTCTGAAAATAATTACAGCCAGTTGTGGGGCTTTCTTAGTTGGTAACGTGAGTAAATGATTTGCGCGTGAGCTCATCGCCCAACCATTAGGTAGACCTGTAACGCTATCTAGCGATTTGTCTTCGAGTACTCTAAAGAATACGTCATAACACAATTCATCCACATTTGAACGTTGGCATACAACTTCAACGGGGAGTTCGTAGTAATGGCGGTTCTTTAATAAACCTTGTTGCGGTTTATCTATATGTTGCACAAGCCATTCAATCGTTGAATAACTTTGCGCGTCTGCACTATCAAAGGTCAGTAGATCTTTTAGTTGATAGCCATTAAGCATTTGGGCTTGATAGCCGAAACGCTCACTAAATACGGTATTACATCCTTTTAATACCCCATTTTTTACCATGATAGACGGTAGTAACATTTGTTCAACGTTATTCATTATTGGGGTCGCTAGCATCAGATTAAGATGGTTGCAGGCTTCACGATACTACTTTGAGATAGCTGCTTATGTATTTATAATACATTTCTATTGCAAATGTGCCAATTAATGAAGGTTCAATTGGTGATAAATCACTCTTTTTTTCTAATATCTGATGGTCGTTTTGTGATGAGAGTAATATCGACATGGTGTTGACGGTATAAAAACGGCGCAAATGATGTACCTCAATCTCGGCTTTTATAGACTATTCTGGTCGTAATCTATTATGAATACGCTGTAAACCTATCCATTTTACTGTGCCTATTTGGCTCAGTAGCGCCACTTGTAACCGTACAATTTAACTAGAAATTTCGAAATGAAAATGTAGATATTTTTTGAGCTAAATTTTGTTTTTTTCTTGTGTGATAAAAAAGGCACTAAATCAATTTAGTGCCTTTTTTGTGATTTTTGAACAAGCTATTGTGCTTGTTAGGCAATAACCTTAGCGATCGACTGTGCAAGATATTTAACGTTGTCTCTGCTAATTCCTGCGATTGATATACGGCTTGAATCAACCATGTAAATACTATAATCCTTTATCAGAGTGTTGACTTGCTCTGATGTAATACCAAGGAACGAAAACATGCCTGACTGTTTCGTAATGAAACTAAAATCTCTATCAACGCCTTCTGCTTTCAACGCGTCAACTAACATGTGACGATTATTGCTAATGCGGTCACGCATAATGGCAAGCTCTTCGTGCCATTGAGCAGTTAACTCGTTGTCAGATAAAATAGTACTAACAAGTGCTGCACCATGTGCTGGTGGCATAGAATAAATGCTACGTACAACAGACAATACAACCGAATAAGCCACATCTGCGGTTACTGAATCTTTTGCGATTAATGTAAAACCGCCAATACGTTCACGATAAAGACCAAAGTTCTTTGAGCATGAGCTACACAATAGTAATTCATCAAGCTCTTGTGCCATTAGGCGTGGACCAAAAGCATCTTCATCTAAGCCTAAACCAAATCCCTGATAAGCCATATCGATAAGCGGCGTGAAGCCATTTTGTTTCGCTATTTGCGTGACTTGTTGCCATTGTTCTTTTGATAAATCCATGCCACTTGGATTGTGACAACATGCGTGAAGTAATACGACATCGCCAGCAGGCACGGTCGCTAACGTTGTTAGCATTGCGTCAAAATCGAGAGATTTTGATTCATAGTCATAATAGGGATATGACTCGATGGTTAAACCTGCCGCACTAAATAGTCCATTATGATTGGCCCATGTTGGGTTTGATAACCAAATTTTTGCATTAGGCTTACACGCTTTAATAAACTCAGCGGCAACACGTAATGAACCCGTGCCACCCGGTGTTGAAATAGTACGCGTTCGGTTATCTTCTATCACTTGATGACGACCAAAAATTAACTTGGTCATGTATTCGTTAAATGCTGCTTCGCCCGTTGGGCCAATGTAAATTTTTGATGTTTCAGTGTCTGTGCGATGACGTTCAGCTGTTTTTACGCAATCTAGAATAGGGGTATGTCCATTATCATCTTTAAAAACACCCACGCCTAAATCGACTTTTTGAGGATTGGTGTCTTCGCCATAGGCTTTTAATAGCCCCAAAATGGGATCGGCAGGCAAAGGGGATAGTTGCTCTAACATAATGATTTTCCTAATTGAGATAGGCGCAGCGCCGTGAATAATTCTTGGTTGATAATCTAACGTAGTTTTGATGTGGTGAATACTATTTATAGCATCAATTTATAAAATACTTAGCGCGTTGGATGTGAAGACGTGTGTAAAGAAAAAATGACAATAAAAAACCTCAACCAGAAAACTGGATGAGGCTCTAACAAACGTTTAAGCGTAAGTAATTAAATCGCTTTTACGTCAAAATCTACAAGTGTATTTACGTCTGCTTCATAGTCGACACCGTCAACTTCGAAACCAAATAGTTGTAAGAATTCTTTTTTGTAACCCGCATAATCAGTTAAATCAAATAGATTCTCAGTGGTTACTTGTGGCCAAATGTCACGACATGCTTGTTGAACATCGTCACGCAATTCCCAATCATCTAAACGGAAGCGATTTTTGTCATCAACGTTAATCTCGGTGCCGCCATTGTATAGCTGTGTACTAAATAAGCGGAATACTTGTTCCATACAGCCTTCATGCAAACCTTTTTCTTTCATGATTTTAAAAGCCATTGCAATGTAAAGAGGCATTACCGGAATGGCTGAGCTTGCTTGTGTAACAACGCTTTTTAGCACTGCAACGTTAGCTTGACCGCCAGTTTTACCTAATCTCTCATTGAGTAGGTGTGCAGCGCGATCTAAATCTTCCTTCGCTTTACCTAGTGCGCCATCCCAGTAGATAGGCCAAGTAATTTCAGTACCAATGTAGCTATAGGCAACCGTTTTACAAGTGTCACTTAATACGCCAGCATCTGCCAACGTGTTAACCCAAAGTTCCCAATCTTGACCGCCCATCACTGTAATGGTGTCTTCGATTTCTTGTTCTGATGCCGGTTCAACTGACGCTTCGATAATAGTATCTTTATTCGTATCGATGGCCGTTGATGTATAAGTTTCACCAATTGGCTTTAAGCAAGAACGTACGACTTCACCTGTTTCTGGAAGTTTACGAACTGGTGCAGCAAGTGAGTAAACGATTAAATCGATTTGACCTAAATCTTCTTTAATGGCTTCGATGACTTTCGCTTTTGCTTCATGAGAAAACGCATCGCCGTTAAAGCTTTTTGCGTATAAACCAGCTTCTGTTGCGGCTTTATCAAATGCCGCAGCATTGTAATAACCAGCACTGCCAGGTTTGCGTTCAGTCGGTTCTTTTTCGAAGAATACACCAATGGTGTTGGCACCGCCGCCAAATGCTGCGCTGATGCGAGAAGGCATACCGTAACCACTTGATGAACCAATTACTAATACATTTTTGGGTGCATCTTTAAGCTTTGGTTGTGATTTAGTGAATTCAATTTGTTTTAGAATGTTTGCTTCACAACCCGTTGGGTGAGTAGTTGTACAAATGAAACCACGAATTTTAGGCTTAATAATCATTGATTTAACTCTTGTCTATTTGGTTAGATTAATGTGGGTTTTAGAAATTGTTGGCTACTATACAGCATTTTTTTAAGGTGGCTGCTCTGATTAGTTAATTTCTTTCCAAATCAAGGCGCTTAGCGGGATTATTACACTGGTTATATCCTGTCTTGTGGGTTAGAATTTGACGGAATTTATTAGAATCGAGAAATGTTATGTCGTTATTAAACGTTGTTAAAGCTTCCTCTTTAATGGTATTGCTTGCTGGGACCATTGCGTGTTCACCGTCTGCTGAAGAAGCAGTTAAAGAGGCTGCAGTTAGTTTTCAATTGGATAAAGACTATGAAGTGGTACGAAAAACGCCTTCAAAGAGTCCGCAAATCATCGAACACTTTTCGTTGTACTGTGGCCATTGTTATAACACCGAACCTTTGATTAAATCGCTAAAAAATTCGTTGGCTAAAGACGTAGAGTTTAAACGTTCACATGTGACTTTTTTGCCACAGCAGCGTCCTGAGTGGGGTAAGGCAATGACTTTTGCGGTTGCTGCTTCGCAGAAGTTAGGGGTCGAAGAAGCATTTGTAGCAAGCGTTTTTGATAGTCATTTTGTGCAAAAAAAGTTTCTTGGCGATTATGCTCAGTTACGTGATGTGTTTGGTACGCTAGGCGTTGATGCTCAAACGTTTAAAGATACAATGAATAATGAAGAAACTGTCGATGTAGTGCGAGCTATGGTGAACAAAGCATCAAGTGACAAAGTGCGTTTTACCCCCGATTTAATCGTTAATGATAAATATCGTGTTTTGTTGTCCAATGTACCAAAATCAGCGAAAGAAAATGGTGTCACAACTGAACAGCAACTAGATAAGCTAGTGGCATTTTTGCTGACTAATCCTTAGAAGCTTATATTAGGTTTCAAGTATACTTTTAGATGAGGCGCTTAACGACGTTAAGCGCCTTTTTCATGTTTATTACACGACTGGTGTCTGGGGAATATTAGAAAAGTTTTGCTCAATAATCCACCGTTCTAGATTGCTCGAACTTTGTGGTTTAGAGAAAAAGTATCCTTGTAGATAGTTAACTTTATTAGCAATAAGGAATTTACGTTGTTCGTCTGTTTCAACGCCTTCAGCGGTAACTTGCAAATTCAAGCTGTGGGCTAAATTAATGGTTGCTTTTACAATCGACTCATCGCCAGGATCTTCGCCAATGCCATTAACGAAATATTGATCTACTTTTAAGGTGTTCAACGGTAACTTAGACAAATAGGTCAATGAGCTATAGCCTGTTCCAAAATCATCGATTGCAATTTTTACCCCAAGATCACGTAACTGGGTGAGTACGACAATGGCGTGTTCTACATCATTCATCATGGTATATTCGGTAATTTCAACTTCCAAACATTCCGGTGGCATTCCCGTTTGTGCTAGAACATCTTCAATTGTTTTTACGAGAGACTTTTCACTTAATTGGCGTACAGAAACATTTACTGCAACCGTCGTGTTTTCTGCGACAATACCTTCGTCAATCCATTTCTTATTTTGTGCGCAGGCCATTTCAAGCATTTGTTTACCAAGTTCAACTACCAATCCTGTTTCTTCAACGAGCTCAATAAAATCACCTGGGAATACTAAGCCGCGGGTCGGATGTTGCCAGCGAACTAAAGCTTCGTAACCCGTTAAGTGACCGTTAGCGGCAATTTTCGGTTGAAAATGGCTCTCAAACTGACGTTCTTTGAGTGCAACTGTTAATTCTTTTTCTAGGGTATCCTTAGCTAAAACCCGTTCTTGCATCTCACGAGAGAAAAACTGGAAGTTATTTCGACCTGTGCCTTTAGCATGATACATTGCGGTATCTGCAGATTTCACAAGCTCTTTAATATCTTTTCCACCTTCAGGAAAGGTAGTGATACCAATACTTGCTCCAACGGTTAACGTATAGCTGCCAAGTTGATGGGGCTTTTTAAAGGATTCTAATACTTTATTAGCAACGCGGCCAGCGTCGTCAGATTTTCTGATGACTGGTAAAATAATACCGAATTCATCGCCACCTAAGCGCGCCACCAAATCGCCCTGGCGTAAGCATTCTTCGAGTCGTGCAGATACCGATTGCAGTAATTTGTCTCCAACGTCATGACCCAAGGTGTCATTAACACGTTTAAAGTCATCCATATCGAGCATGAGTAGCGCTAAATTACCGTTGTCACGTACTCGCTCTTGCAGGCTAACTCGCAAAAACTCATGGAATAGGGCACGGTTGGGTAGTTGGGTTAAAGAGTCTTCTTGCGCTAAGCGAATCAGTTCATCTTCGGCCCATTTACGCTCGGTAATATCTTGAAATGAAAACACACCGCCGTCTTGGATATCTTCTGTGAATCCAGACATCGAAAATTCAACAGGGAAGGTTGTAAAATCGGGGCGTTTTAGTAAATAGTCGCAATTTCTAATTTGCGCATGTGAGCCAGATTCATTGGTTTGTGTAAAATCATTCCATTGAACTTCCGGCTGGTTTTGATCTAAATGAAATAAATCAAACAGCTTTGATTTTACTAACTGTGGTAATGTCATGCCAAGTAATCGCAAGGCGGTTGGATTTGCCCAATCGACAATCCCTTGACTGTTAAACGAGATTATTCCTTCGATAATACAATCGAGTACTGTTTCGTTATGTGCAGCCATCTGCCTATTTTGTTGGACAGCCTCTTCAAGTTCTATGCGTTGTTTCTCAAGCTCCAGAAATACTTTGACTTTACTGAGTAACACACCGGGTGCAATCGGTTTAAAGAGATAATCTACAGCACCTGATTCATAGCCTTGTTCGACGAATTGACGCTCTTTGGAAATGGCAGTTACAAAGATGACAGGGACGTTCTTGGTGTCGTCATAATCTCGCATCAAGCTAACGGCTTCAAAACCGTCCATACCTGGCATTTGCACGTCCATTAGGATCAGGGCAAATTGTTGCCGTAGAACTTGAGACAAAGCTTCTTCTCCCGACATTGCACGGGTGAGAGAAGCATTGAGGGGCTTCAACGTTTGCTCAAGAGCAAACAAGTTCTCTGGTCTGTCATCGACCAGCAATATTTTCGGTCGCTGATGTTCCATGGCTAATTCCTTCATTAAAAAAACATCCGTTATTTCACTAAGTCCTTTTAGCTATAAAAGGCTATAACTACTGCTTTTTACGATAAATTTTATATTTATCAAAAACGGCTTCATAGCGTGTTAGGGCGAGAGAGTAATGGAGCGACTCGTGACTTCCCAAACACAAATATCCTAGAGGAAAAATACTGTCACTAAAGAGTGAAAATACTTTTTCTTGTAACGATTTTCCAAAATAAATCAACACATTCCGGCAGAGTATTAAATGAAACTGACCAAATACACTGTCACTAGCTAGGTTGTGTTTTGCAAATGTTACATTTTGCATTAAATCTTTACTCATCAAGATGCCATCCTCATGGCTCTGGTAGTAATCTGAAAAACTACGTTTGCCGCCAGCAAGGTAATAGTTTTCAGTATATTTTTGCATGCGGCTATAACTCAATATGCCGTCTTGTGCTGACTTTAACGAATTGGCATTAAAGTCTGTTGCATAAATATTGCAATTCTCATACAGACCTTCTTCTTTCAACATAATGGCCATCGAGTAAACTTCTTCACCTGTTGCACAGCCTGCATGCCAAATATTCACGCTGGGATAAGTTTTAAGCAATGGTAAAACTTTTTCCCGTAATGTTTTGAAAAATAACGGGTCACGAAACATTTCTGTTACTGGCACTGATACGGTATTTAACAGGTTTTCGAAAAATACTTCATCTTGCACTATTGGCTTAATCATGTCCGTTAGGTTTTCGAATGCATATTTTTCAACATGAGACTCTAGCCTGCGTTTCAATGATTTTTGCGCGTAATCATCAAAATTATGTCCATATTTTAATTTGATAGCGTGTAAAACCAATTGATATTCAATATCATCACCGGATGACAACGCGCCAGCATTCGATTTTTTAAGCACGATTTATGTCACTTCCTGGTAAAGCCACACTCGCATCATGGCAATTAATTTATCAATATCAACAGGCTTAGTTAGATAATCGCTAGCCCCAGCTTCAACACACTTTCGTCTATCTTCTTGCATTGCTTTAGCTGTTAAGGCAATGATCGGTAAATTGGTATATTTCTCCTGTAACCTGATCTGTCGCATTGCTTCGTGGCCGTCCATCACTGGCATCATGATATCCATTAAAACAATGTCAATGGCACTGTTTGCTTCTAAACGTTCCAAAGCCATTTGGCCATTATCAGCCAACGTTACTTTCATGCCCTGCTTTTTAAGTACTTTCGACAGTGCGAATGTATTTCGTAAGTCATCGTCCACTAACAAGACCTCACAACCCTCAAAGCTCACTTCATTCTTATTGACATTCTTTGTGGATTTTAGCGGCGTTATTGGCGTCGATGTTGGTGCGGCACTGACTTCAAATTGCGCTTGCGTTGATTGAATTTCGTTATTATCGACTTTCGATAGGAATAGTAGAACTTCGTCATGGAGACGTTCATTGGAATGTGCGCCATCAATAATTACGTGGCAATCAAGTTGAGCAAGGGTGGTAATTTGTTCCTGATTTGGATCTTGATCGACAAAGACAATAACTGAAATATTCGATTCGCTGATAAATTGATAGTTTTCATTGAGCCAAGTTAATTGAATATCTGATAATTCTTTGGCTTTAATGATTATCCCGCTGACGATATCACCGGCATTTCCAAGATTATGGGACAACTCATCAAGCGATTGAACCGTAGCAATACTCATGGCGGTATTATCTAAAAATTTTAAATCGATTTCTGTATTCGAATCACCTTGTTCATATACTATCAATTGTTGCTCGCTCTGATTTGGTGACTCTTTGACGAGGCTGTAAAGCAACGTGCGAATTTCCTGAGTTGCAATAGGTTTTTGATGGAAAGCAGCCGCTCCCTTATCGGTTAATTCAGTTGTTTTATTGTGGCCAGAAATAACATGTACAGGAATATCACGGGTATCAGGTTGTTCTTTTAATATCTCAAGAATATCAGCGCCAGGAAGATCAGGGAGTCCTAGATCGAGTATTACTCCACAAGGCTGATGCTCTTTGACGAGGTTAACACCTTGGGCGCCCGTGCTAGCTAAAATACAATCAAAGCCGGACTTTTTCGCTAAAGTCGCCAGCACCTTTGAAAAGTTAATGTCATCTTCAATAATGACCACTACCTTGTTATCACTCTCGGCAGACTGGATACTTTGTTTAATGTCGGCAATTGTTGGCTCTTGTGATGGTGCTGGCGACACAGATACTGGGGTTTTCGTACTTAAAAGGGGGCTTGGAGTTGTTGAAATCATTGCTGGTTCAATGTCTTCCCCCGTATTTTCAACGGCATCTTTCACAGGGATATACAGCGTAAAGGTACTGCCTTTATTTGGTACACTTTCCACGCCTAACTCGCCGCCAATAAGGCTTGTTAAATGACGAGAAATAGTCAAACCAAGCCCTGTGCCACCATACTTACGGCTAGTTGAACCATCTGCTTGTTGGAAGGCTTCAAATATAGCTTTTTGTTTTTCTTCAGAGATGCCAATTCCTGAGTCAACAATTGAAATCGCAAGTGCCGGGTTTTCGCTTAGCCCTTTCTGAGCGTATTTACGGCCCGCATCGGCATATTTAATCACTAACTTGACGCCGCCGACTTCGGTGAATTTGATGGCATTGGACAATAGATTTTTTAAGATTTGTTGTACTTTTTGAACATCAACCGCCATTTCAACGGGGACTTCTTTATCAACGTCTATATCGAAGGTGAGTCCTTTCTCAGAAGTTAGCGCTTTGAACTGGCCATTGAGTTCATGGGTAATATCACGCACATCATATGCTTCGTATAACACTTCCATTTTGCCAGCTTCGATTTTAGAGAGGTCTAAGATATCATTAATTAATGACAACAACTCTTGGCCACTGCGATGAATAACGTTAGACGACTCTACTTGGTCTTCGTCAAGGTTACCTTCTTCGTTATCTGCGAGAATTCGCGACAAAATGAGCATTGAGTTGAGTGGAGTGCGCAGTTCATGTGACATATTGGCTAAGAACTCAGACTTGTAGCGACTAGAAGTTTCAAGCTGTTCGGCCTTATCTGTAATCTCTTGACGAGACTTTTCTATTTCAGCGTTTTTCGTTTCAATGGCATTATTTTTATGCTCAAGAGCTTCATTGGTGGCTTGAAGTTCTTGCGACTGTTGCTCAAGTTTCTTCTGTGAATTAGCGAGTTGTGTTGAACGTTGTTCTACTTCCTCGTTAATTGCTCGAAGTTCTTCTTCGCGAACCTGAAGCTCTTCCATGTGTTGTTGAGATTGGTCTAATAACTCTTGTAGTTTTTGGTGTGACTCAGACACGCTTAATGCGGTAGCAATGGATTCGGTAATCGCTTCCACATAACGGTAGGCATCTTTATGTGACTTTTCTAACCATCCGAGTTCCATAATTCCGATGACGACATCATCTTTAACTAACGGGAAGATAATCAATGTTTGTGGGGAGATTTCTCCCATGCTGGAACTGATAGAAACATAGTCTTCAGGGAGATCATTGATGGTCATTACTTGTTTTGAAATGGCGGCTTGGCCAATTAAACCGTCACCGAACTCAATTGATTGATTGGCAAAGTGTGGAACAAAGGCATACCCACCAGCTAATTCAAGTTCTTGATCTTTAACAATGTACAGGGAGCCAACTTTGGCATTGAGGTAACCACAAACAAAGGAAACTATATTGTCGGCTAAATCAGTACTTATTTGATTGCCACGCATTGTCTCCGATAATTTTACCATCCCTTCTTGTAACCAACGCTCGGCTTCTTCATTTTGAAATGCTTGGTTGATATGGTTAGACATTTCATTGATAGAGTTGGCCAGTTGACCAATCTCATCTCGTGATGTTACTTCTAATTCTTGTTCAATATCACCACTTGCTATCGCATTAGTTGAACTTACCATGCTGATAATTGGCCGCGTGTAGTGACGGGCCATCATATAAGCAAAGATAATTAACGGCACCGCAATGACAAAGATAATAACGTAAATTGATACCTGCATTGCGTTAATATTGGCCATCACTTCAACCATATCTTTTTTAACGACAATACCAATGTTGTATTTCGGTGAATAACGCCAAACACTCACTACTTTCTCTAAGCGATAATCGAAGGTTTCTCCTTGTCCTGAGTTACCTTGCACTGCATGTTGAATCGCATGACTCATGTCGGCATCAAGTTCAATCGAAAGCGGTTTCGCACTTTTTTGTGCAAATCGTCGCTCAGACAAATACTGGACGGTATTTCCGTTTAAATACCCTAAAATTACTTCGCCAGTTTCTCCCAACGTCGCATCTGTATTAGAGATCGAAGCCAACACTTGAGGTGAAATTTGAAATAAAACGACACCCTGTATAATGTCCTTTTTAATAATTGGGTGAGCAATGAATGCTGAAAAGCTATTTCCATCCGCCGCATAGGTTTCAAATTTAGAATGCTGAGATTCTTTCGTTCTAATAGTATCGCGCGCTAATGTTGCAAGTGACGAATTATTATAGTAACCAGTATATATATTAGTACCAACATCATCTGTACTGGCCGTCGCATATTTTATATCGCCAGTGTTGTTAATAAGATATATATTTTTTAGGTGTTCTTTATCTTTAATGCTAACAAGGTATTGTGCTAACTCAGCGCTAATGACATCGTTCACGGTTGATGCATTATTAAAGATAATAGCTTGGTTAATAATTTGAGGCGATTTGGCGAGTGTATTGGCTTGGCCAATTTCACGATCAAACAATTGCTCTATGAGCTCTAATCGATGAGATAGCGTGGCGTCAAGCTCATAAAACGTTTGTTTTATTTGTTCACTTTTTGTTGATTGAAACGTTAGAAATTCAGTAATAACAGTTGGTAATAATGCAACGATAATCAATAAGATCAACAGCTTGTCTTGAATTCTCTTCATCTATTAAGTCCTTGATTCAAGAATATTGCTATTGTGGGCTAACATTTATCTTACCAGTGTCACTTAACGGTAACCCTTTGACTAATAACTTCCTAAACATCTTAATTCCTTTTAACGCTACCTAACTATTGAGAGTTACATACGATTAAAATCCAACATATCATAAAAAAAGATGAGTGTAACTATTGAGCAATAGATTTTTTATTGACCAGTTTTGTTGTCTTTTTTCATGGCTTTCATAGATAATCTAATCTTTCCAATCAGTCACTTAATCGAGGTTGCGTGTTTAGACTTTATCACTCAAATAAACTGGATGTTTTAAAAGGAATCTTGGCGCATATTATTAGGCAACAGCCTCTGTCAAATCCCTTTGAATCTGAAAAAGTCTTGGTACAAAGTCCGGGTATGGCACAATGGCTAAAATTAGAACTTGCTAAAGATTTTGGTATTTGCGCAAATGTTAACTTTCCTTTACCGGCAAGCTTTATATGGCAGACTTTTGTCGATTTGTTGCCAGATGTTCCTGAGCGAAGTGCATTTAATAAAGATGCAATGGCGTGGCAAATTATCAAGTTACTGCCAAATTACCTTGATGATGACGTGTTTGATGAATTATCTCAGTATCTAAATGATGATGAGCCATTAAAGCTGTATCAGCTCGCTTACAAAATTGCAGATATATTCGATCAGTATTTAGTGTATCGACCACAATGGATAGAAGCGTGGCAACAAGGGGACTTTGCGACATGTCGTGATAAACCGTGGCAAGGAATTTTATGGCAACGCTTGTTTGAGGTCGTTACTCAAAGTGGTCAAAGTCACTATCACCGTGCAAATCTCTATGAACACCTCATTGAAGCGTTGGAAAAACCAAATGCAAAGTCACATTTACCACCGCGAATCTTCGTGTTTGGGATTTCTGCATTACCGCCTAAATACCTTCAAGCGCTAAAAATGATGTCCTCACATATTGATATTCATTTCTTCCTTAATAACCCATGTCAGCATTATTGGGGCGACATTGTTGATGAACGTTGGCTCGCTAAATTGAGCAAACGTCAGTTTAAGCAGTTGAATGTTAAAGATTACAGTGAAAAAACAGCGACTCATAATCAGCCGCAACTCTTATCTGACACTCAATTTAATGCGATGGGTGAATTGGCCGTTGGTAATCCATTGCTTGCGTCTATGGGGAAATTAGGTCGTGATAATCTAGCCTTGCTATTAGAGCTAGAAGCACAAGAAATTGACGCCTATGTGCCAAGTGAGCAAGCGTCACTGTTAGATCTCATTAACGACGATATTTTAGAGTTACAAGACAGCACTTTTATTCCGCGCACCAAAGAACAATTATCTGGCGATAATCCACGTCGGACAATTTCACGTCAAGATGATTCTATTTCAATTCACAGTTGTCATAGCCCAATGCGAGAAGTCGAAGTGTTGCGTGACCAAATATTAGCGATGTTGGCTCAAGATCCCGAGTTAACACCAAAAGATATTGTGGTCATGATGCCGGATGTGAACGCTTATAGTCCTTACATTCAAGCGGTCTTTTCACATCGCCATCACTATATCGATTTCTCTATTTCTGATCGTAGCGCAGCACAAGAATTCCCCATTTTATTAAGCTTTATGAGCTTGATGTCGCTCACACAGTTGCGCAAAGGCGCTAGTGAATTGTTTAGCTTGTTGGAAGTGCCTGCCATTATGGCGCGATTTGAATTAGACACTAAGCATATTGAATCATTGAAACGGTGGATTGATGAATCCGGCATTCGTCAAGGACTAGGCGATGAAGGCGTTTATACCAATAGTTGGTTGTTTGGCTTAAATCGAATGTTTAAAGGTTACAGTCATCACGAGTCAGATCCGCTCAGTAATATTGATATTGAGTTGTGGCAGAATATATTAGCTTATCCCGAATCCGTTGGCTTAGCGGCTGAAAACTTAGGTCAATTAAGTTATTTTGTGGAGCTTATTTCTCGCTATAGCCAAGATTTACATGGCGATAAAACGATAGCTCAATGGCGTGAGTTGATAGAAGCGATGCTCGCTCAGTTTTATCACGCATCGATAGAAAACGATAATGAGTTAAGCATAATCCATCAAGCATTAGAATCACTTGAACAGGAATTAGCACTTGCTGACTATCATGCCACAATCAGCCACGACGTGTTGTTTGCTCATCTTAGCGGTAAGCTAGACGCTGGCTCATCGAGTCAACGGTTCTTAGCGGGAAAACTCAATTTTTGTACCTTGATGCCAATGCGTTCAGTACCCTTTAAAGTGGTTTGTATTTTAGGCATGAATGATGGTGTTTATCCACGCAGTATTGCGCCAATAGGTTTTGACTTAATGGCAAATAATCATCAAAAAGGTGATAGAAGCAGGCGAGATGATGACCGCTATCTGTTTTTAGAAGCCATGCTGAGTGCGCAGCAAAAACTTTATATCAGTTATTGTGGCCGCAGTATTAAAGACAACAGTGAGCGTTGTCCAAGTGTCCTTATTAATGAATTAACCGATTATATTTCACTGTCTTATCGACTCGATGGTGACGATGAGCTGAGCCCTCAAGAGTGCGGTAAACGTATTATCGACAAGCTGATTTGTCAGCACCCATTGACACCGTTTAGTTCAAGTTATTATCAAGAAGATCGTACTTACTTCTCTTATCAACGTGATTGGTTAGGGGCTTTAGAACATCATCAAATTGACGATAATTTGTCACAGCAATCGTTGACCATGCTATTAGACAACACGGATCTCAGCATTGAGCAGCTAACAAGATTTGTAAAACATCCGGCGCAGTACTTTTTTAACCAGCGATTGGGGATCTATTTTTCAGATGAAGATGGAGAGCTCAGTGACAGTGAACCTTTCTCGCCAGATGGTCTCGTGAGTTATGATGTCAAACAACGTCTGTTAGCAGGGTATATTCACAGCGCTCAATCAAATACTCAATCGTATATCAGAGGCATGGGTGTGTTACCTCATGCACATTTTGCCGATTTGTTCCTCGATGACCAGCAACAAGTAATGTCGCCATTAGCTCAGCAAATCAAACCTTACATTAAGCATCCTAGCACTGATATAGAAGTGGATATTGTGATTGAAGCTCACGGCCAACGTTTTAATTTGCAAGGTTGGCTGAAAGGCCACTATGACCAGAAAACACTCATACGTTATAAGCCAGGTAAAGCAAATGCTAAGTTCTTTGTTGAATGTTATGTGCAGTTTTTGTGTTATTGCGCGGTCACTCATCAGCAGCATGTTCAAATGAGAATTTTTGCCCAAGATGGCCATTGGTTATTTAATGCCATTGATGCCGATGATGCAAAAATGCGTCTCGCGGAGTTAATTACGTGTTACGTGGATGGGTTATCTCGACCATTGCCGTTAGCACTGCAAAGTGGCTGGAAATATATTCAAATGCGTTATCACGAAGAGACAGGCGAGCTACTTGATGACGAAAAATCATTGGATAAAGCGCACCGCGCTTTCAAAGAGAGATATAACAGTAATATGCGTATGGCTGGTGAAGGTGAAGATCCTTATCTACAACGGTGCATGACAAGTGCATCGTTTGACGGTTTGTCTCAAGAATCACAACGCCAGATGTTTGATCTTGCGTTAGCCATACTGTTACCAGTGCGCCGACTATTGGAGACTACAAACGATGACTAGCATTGAAATAAGTCGCACTGAGATAGAGACTGCTGAGATAGTTACAGCGCAGCAACTTAATGTAATGACATTACCACTGTTTTCAGAGCGCTTAATTGAAGCCTCAGCGGGGACGGGTAAAACCTACACTATTGCCGGTTTATATTTACGTTTATTACTGGGACACGGTGATGAAAATGCACACCCTCGTCCATTAAGTGTTGACGAAATATTGGTGGTAACATTCACTGATGCCGCAACCAGTGAACTTAGAGATAGGATCCGCGCGCGTATTGTACAAACCCGCCAAGCATTTATTGCTGGGTTTAGTGACGATCCATTGATTAGTGAATTATTGAATCAATACCCTGACCACGCTCAAGCGGAGTATTTGTTGCTCAATGCGGTTCGTCAAATGGATGAAGCGGCGATATTTACGATTCATGGTTTTTGTCAGCGCATGCTTAAAGAGCATGCATTTGAATCGGGTAGCTATTTTGAAACTGAATTTATTACCGATCAAGCAACTATTCGCATTCAAGCGGTTGAAGCGTTTTGGCGTGAATCTTTTTACCACACTAACGACTCTCAAGATTTATTGCTCGCCAAGCTGGTGGACAGTTTATGGGCATCACCGCAATTATTGCTTAAAGATATTAGCCGATATCTATCGGATCCTTATTTATCAATTCAAGCGCCGCTGGCTGATAAATCACTCAAACAATCACTTAATGCTATTGTTGAGTCGATAGATCAGTTCAAACAACAATGGTTTGCTGCTTATCAAGACATTGAAAGCCATATCAAAGAATCTGGTGTTGATAAGCGCAGTTACAGCAGCCGCAATGTCCCTAAATGGATTGGACAAATCACTGAGTGGGCACAGCAGCCAACTCAATCGATTGTCGTTCCTGACTCATTAGCGCGTTTTGACGTGGACTTATTACATGAAAAAACGAAAAAGGGCGCTGCGCCATCATTAAATATTTTTACGGTGGTAAATCAGTTTTTGGCGCAAGATATTGATTTAAAACCTGCCCTTTTAGCCCAAGCAATTGCATATACGCGAAAGCATGTATCGGATTACAAAAAGCAGCAATCACTGCTGTCGTTTGACGATTTACTAACTAATCTGCATCAGGCGCTAGACAGTAACCGCAGTGCGCAGGCGGTTAGTTTAGCAACAAAAATTCGCACGCAATATCCACTAGCGATGATTGATGAGTTTCAAGATACCGACTTGATGCAATATGAAATATTTAACACTATTTATGGCGCACAGTCTGATGCTGGTTTGTTAATGATTGGCGATCCTAAACAAGCTATTTACAGCTTTCGTGGCGCTGACATTTTCACTTATATCAAAGCGCGTAAGACGGTAAAGAATCATTATACGCTCGGCACTAACTATCGCTCTACGCCTATGATGGTTGATGGTGTTAATCGCTTATTTGAGCAATCAAGTGCGCCTTTTATTTACCGAGATGATATTGGCTTTACACCGGTTAAATCCGTGGATAATAAATCGACGTTTATATTGAATGGACAAGAACAACCTGCTATTACGCAGTGGTTGTTGCCAAGTGAGGGCACAGTATCTAACAGTGACTATCAAACGCAAATGGCACTGGCTTGTGCCAATCAAATTAACACCTTGCTAACCCAAGGACTCAATGGACAGGCTGGTTTTAAAAATGAAGAATCAATGGTGGCGGTTAAAGCCAGTGATATTGCTGTCTTGGTAAGAACTGGGCGAGAAGCACAATTAGTAAAAACTCAATTGGCGCAACAAGGTATTGCGAGTGTGTATTTGTCTAATCGGCAAAGTATTTTTGGCAGTACTATTATCAAGGATTGCTGGCGTGTGCTACATGCCATCGCAAATCCCAATGATGGACGTGCCATACGCAGTGCAATGGCCACTGGTTTAATGGCGCAATCGCTTGAACAGTTAGAGCGTCTTAATAACGATGAGCGACGCTGGCAGCAACTGGTGGACGAATGCCATTATTATCAAGATCGCTGGCAAAAGGTTGGAGTATTGGCCATGCTGCGTGAGTTTATGCATCAGCATCAATTGCCTAGTCAATTGTTAGCCCTTGCTGACGGCGAACGTCAACTCACTGACTTAATGCATTTGGGCGAAATGTTGCAGCAACAAAGCTTAGAGATTGTTGGAGAGCACGCCTTGTTGCATTGGCTTAGCGATCAAATGAGTAACAGTGATCAAGAAAATCAAGAACAACAACTGCGTTTAGAGTCAGACAAAAATCTTGTTCAAATCGTGACAATTCATAAATCAAAAGGTCTTGAATACAACCTTGTGTTTCTCCCATTTATTTGTAGTGCGCGAGTAACCAAAGAGCCAATTTATCACCAAGATGATCACACCTTGGTTGACTTAAAATTTGGTGCGGACGCGTTAGAAGCCGCAGATAAAGAACGCCTCGCAGAAGATTTAAGACTGTTCTATGTGGCAATTACTCGTGCTATTCATCATGTATGGCTCGGTTTTGCTCCTGTTAAAAGCGGTCAGGCCAATAAAGCCAAAACAAGTGATTTACACCAAAGCGCCATCGGTTATTTATACTTTGCTGGTGAGATAACCAATGCTGAGCAGCTAACTGCACGTTTAAGCGAAATGACGGCGACATATAATACAATGATTACCTGTGCGCCACCGCTCAGTAAAATGCCAGTGTTTGAAAACGTTCATGAGCAGCAATCACCTGTGTTAAACGCTCGCCATTTTGATGGTGATATTGAAAATAACTATTGGATTACCAGTTATTCGGCACTCTCTAAATCAAGTCATAGCCATGAACCAACAGATATCGACGCCAGCCTTGAAACGCTGGCGGTTGATTGGGAAGAGGCACTCGCTAATGTACAGGATCCCGTGCTAGAAGAAGCAACAGAGCTAACTGTATTTAGTTTCCCTCGTGGTGCGCACGCCGGTACATTTTTACATACTCTATTTGAAGAAATTGATTTTAGTGAAACAAATTCTCAAGTCTTTAGTGACAAAGTTTCTGAATTATTAGGCGAGAGTGAGTTTGAAGATCATTGGCTGGGTGTTTTAGAAGACTTGATTGATAATGTGCTTAATAAACCATTGAATTATGGTGATTTACCACCACAATTTAAACTATCTCAATTAGCAATGGCTGATAAACAAGTTGAAATGGAATTTTTTATGCCAATTGCCTCGCTGAATTGTCAGGCATTAAACGAATGTTTAAGCAAGCACGACCCTTTGTCAAAGCAAGCACAGGATCTGAGTTTTAACGATGTTAAAGGCATGCTAAAAGGGTTCATCGATTTACTCTTTGTCGCGGACGGTAAATATTACGTTCTTGATTATAAATCCAATCACCTAGGTGACACCATTAATGATTATTCGATGGCTGCCATGACTGAAACGATGGTCGACCATCGTTATGACTTTCAATATCAGCTCTATAGCTTGGCATTGCACCGCTTGTTGGCTTCTCGCATGTCTGATTATGATTTTGAGCAACACTTTGGCGGTGTCTTTTATTTGTTTTTACGCGGGATGGATAAAAACAGCTCATTAGACGAAGGTATTTTTTATAACCGACCATCGAAAGCGCTCATCGAAGAGTTAGACGCCTTGTTTAATGATGAGGTTTTCTCATGAGCGATATAGTGAAAAAACAGATGCAACCCAAGAGCAAAGTATCAGTGTTGTTATCGGCGCTAGAAGCGCTGGCACAACACAAAAAGATCAGAGTACTTGATTATCAATTTGCACAGTTTATTGCGCGATTTGAATCTCAGCCATTAGTGGTACTTGCTGCGGCATTAGCTAGTTATCAGTCGGGGCAAGGGCATGTGTGTGTATTTCTCAACAATAACAATCTAAATACCTTGTTTGATATTGCCGATTATGAGCGGCAGCCCTTGTTATTGCCTGTGTTAGAAGCGGCCAATACGACGGCAGGTCAATGGCATCATGATATGACAAAGGCTTTGTCAGCTAGCTGTAATGTCGGTGAAAATGCGCCGCTAATGTTTACAGAGCATCGTCTTTACCTGCAACGTTATTGGCATTTTGAACAACAGATCAGTCAATTTTTAACGGCACGAGCCACTCAGTTGGCGTCAGTTGATATTAAATCCGCGCTGTCGTCATTGTTTGCTATCGATATGGGCTTTTGTTTTCGTCAGCTCCAATTGCTGAAAGAGCAGGGGTTACAACTAACAAATTTCTGTAGTGATTACTTTCACTTACGTGACGATATTGGTGTTGATAATCAATTATTGGCGCAGTATTTAGCAAATGTAGATACTCAAGATGAGCTAAACGAGTTATATCAGCAGTTTTTACCTCAGCAACGCATTGATTGGCAGCAAGTTGCTGTAGCGCAGGCTAGCGCAGCTCAGTTTAGTGTTATCTCTGGTGGCCCAGGCACCGGTAAAACCACAACAGTTATTAAGTTATTGGCGTTATTGGTTCAACAAGCAAGTGCCAGTCAACAACAATTGAGTATCGAGCTTGTCGCCCCAACGGGTAAAGCGGCTGCGCGTTTGACTGAGTCAATTAGTGGCGCTATGCATCGTTTGAATGTTGATGAAAACGTAAAATCGCTGATCCCGACACAAGCAAGTACTATTCATCGCCTATTGGGCGTCATTGCACACCGCCAAGACTTTAAACACAATGCGGCAAATCCACTACACGTTGATGTACTCATTGTTGATGAAGCCTCAATGATTGATATTAGTTTGATGAGTAGGTTACTTGATGCCATCGCCCCCCATACCAAACTGGTATTTCTTGGCGACAAAGACCAATTATCATCTGTTGAGGCTGGTTCTGTGTTTGCTGATATTTGTCAGGGTGTGGCTAAAGGGCCAAACTATAGCGCTAAGACGCAACAGTGGCTGTCAGCGCAAACGGGGTTTGCTATTCACGAAGTTTGCGCCCAGCAAACACAATCCACGGTAATTGATGATTGTTTGTGTTTATTGCAAAAAAGTTATCGATTTAATGAAAAGTCTGGCATCGGTGTATTAGCCAAGGCGGTGAATCATAGTGATATTCGCGCGCTAAAAGCTGTTTGGTCACAGGGCTTTAATGATATTGCATTGCACACCCAAGAAAAACCTCAAAAAGCAGTCGTCACCTTGGCTTCATTAGGTTATCAAGACTTTCTGAACAAGGCGCATGTGATAAAGCACGAAACGGAAGTTACTGCATTATTAGAGACATTTGGTCAATTTCAATTACTTTCTCCTACTCGTAATGGGCCGCTGGGCATTGATAAACTCAATGAGAAAATTGAACAGCAACTCGCTAAACATCAATTGATTGCGTTGAATCAAGGTCAATGGTATGTCGGACGACCTATTATGATTACTAGTAACGATCATTCACTGCAATTATTTAATGGCGATATTGGCATTGTGCTGCCGCCATTAGGTGATGAACGTCAGCTAGCTCAGAACAGAGTCTATTTTAAAATGGCCGATGGCAGTCTTAAATCGTTTTTACCATCACGATTACCGAGCCACGATACTGTATACGCCATGACGATTCATAAATCACAGGGCTCTGAATTTGACAATGTTGTCATTGCGATACCGGATTCATGGTCGCCAATATTGACGAAAGAATTACTTTACACAGGTATTACCCGAGCCAAAAAGTCGGTAGAGATTTTCTCTAACGCTGGTGTGTTACAAAAAATGGCACTGGAGCAAACTAAACGCTTTAGTGGACTTTCTTCATTGCTTGCTGGCACTAATAACCATGGTCTATAGCCGTAGTCTTTGGAACTGCATGAATTTAGATCGCTGATAAAACCTGCATTTTCACTGATTATGGGTATATAATCCGCCACATTGCACTTTATTATTGAAATACCAATGGCGCTTAAGGCCATTGGTTTAAAGGAAATTATGTCATTTCTTACTAAATTACGTTGTTTAATAACAGCTGGACAGGGCGTTATAGGCTCTAATATCAATGTTGATGTACTCGATGATCCTATCCAAATGTTTGGACAGTGGTTTGAACAAGCCAAAGACACAGGTATTGTGTTACCAGAATCATTGACTCTTGCAACCGCTAGTGCAGAAGGTAAACCATCAGCACGCGTTGTGCTGCTTAAATCCTATGATGATTCAGGTTTTGTTTTCTTTACCAACTATGGCAGTCGGAAAGGGCAGGAGCTAACTGAAAATCCGCATGCTGCTATGGTATTCCATTGGAATATTTTACAGCGCCAAGTACGCATCGAAGGTTCTATCGAACGTGTAAGTGAGGCCGAATCATTAGCCTATTTTCACTCGCGTCCTCGAGGAAGCCAAATTGGCGCTTGGGCATCTTATCAAAGTCAAGAAATTGATTGTCGTGAAACCCTTGCCCTTAAAGCTAAAGAAATTGAAGCGCAATATGCCGGCAAAGAAATTCCACTGCCACCATTTTGGGGCGGCTTTAAGTTAACGCCACACACCATGGAATTATGGCAAGGTCGTGCCGACCGCCTACATGATAGATATACCTTTACTAAAGACGCACAGGACAGCTGGCAACGTAAACTGTTATCGCCTTAAAGCTGTTTACGCTAAGCTGTTGTCTTAATAGATAATGATGTTAGTTGGTGTAAAAATAGCTATTTTGGTTACTTGGTGTGCAGTCGATATTTTATTTTGAATTTAGGCTTTACAAGCGCGGCTAATGTCACTAATATGCGCTTCACCAGCTGCGGAGAGATGGCAGAGTGGTCGAATGCACCGGTCTTGAAAACCGGCAACGGTTTATCCCGTTCTAGGGTTCAAATCCCTATCTCTCCGCCACTTATTTAGAAAAGCCCGTTGAATTGAAAGATTTAACGGGCTTTTTGCTGTTCAGAACTCAAGTCTTTAAGGCTGCTCACCATTTGGTTTATCCACTCCTTGCGCTACGGGTTCAAATCTCTTTCTCTGTTATTAATTGAGGAAAACTTGTTAAGCCGAAAGATTTAACGGGCTTATGCTGTTCTGAGCTCAAACTTTAAGTGAAGCCAGAAACTGGTCTATCTATTTCGTTGGGGTAGTGTGAAATTCTGAGTTTTTCGAAGACTATTTTCGTTGGTTGCTGTCTCTCTAACTCTGTCTTTTCGTCTATTTGTCCGTCATCTATTTTTGATCATGACATCGAAATATTGTCATTTTTATAAAAATACTAATAAAGTATTAGTGGGCTGTGTCCCGCTACTGATAAAGGTTTGCGATTTTTAGTGATATATTCCTAAAAATAACAATGTTGAAATAGCGTTTATGCGAAATATTTTGCTACTATCATGGGTCGACTATGACGATAATTATTATAGAGAGAGTATTCCTTTGAGGATTAACCGTCTTTTAGCATTTTACAGCTTGAGTGTTTTTTCTTTGGCATCTGTTGCTAACAACTTAACTGTGACAGTTCACGATCACTTGGATAAGCCATTACCCAATGTTGTGGTTTATTTAGAACCACCAGTCTCCCTTTCACTGCCACCTCGTCAAGAGCCGGTTGAAGTGATTCAAGCTGATAAAGCCTTTGCTCCATATATTGCCGTCATGCAGAAAGGGGCTAGTGTAAAATTTAAAAATGATGACGATATAACGCATCATATATATTCTCCGGTCGGTGATAACAAGTTTGCGTTTAAAATTAGTGCTGGGCAAGAGCGAATGAAGCACGATTTTCAACACGCCGGTGATGTTGTTATGGGGTGTAATATTCATGACTGGATGAGCGGTCATTTGCTCATTTTGGAAACGCCTTATTTTGCGAAGACAAATGAGCAAGGCAATGCCGTGTTTGATGTGAAAGACAAAGGACAATACCAAGTCGTTGTTTGGCATCCCCAAATGCTTGAAAAAGATAATCGTATTGCACAGTCTGTTAATTTTGAGCAGTCTAAAAAACTGTCTATTAAATTAACCAAACCGTTGGCAGAATTACCCAACCAAGTTAATGAAGACGATTTTGACTTCTTATCGGATTATTAAGGTAACTAGTTTTTATGCATAGTTTGCAAAACAGAATTTTCTTGTTTTTCGTATTGCTGTTGTTATTTGTTCAAGCCATTGCGTTATCGACGTTATTTGCGGGCAAACAAAACCAAGAATCTCGCGAGATAACGAATCGATTAAATACAGCAAAAACATTATTTGCTGAGCAATATTCAGCGCGCAGTGAATATCTTGCGGTATTTGCTGAAACTGTTGCTAAAGATTATGGAATCAAAGCGGTGTTTACCGACGATCAGCGTAGTCTATTAGCGGCGTTGAATAACCACCGTAAACGTATTGATGCTGATTTAGCATTGGCCATCTCAAAGCCTGGCAATATTACGGCCCAATTACAATTGAAAACGTCTGTTGACAACGAAACACGAGTTATTCGCGGCAAAGAGCTTGACCAAATGTTTCGATATAACGAATGGTTGAGTAATGATTCGAGTGTTCATTTATACGAAATAGACAATCAACTGTATCAATTGAGTTTGTCACCCATTACTGTTGGCACACAAACATTAGGTTGGGTTGGGTTTGGTTTTGAAATTGACGAAACGCTTGCTCAGAAAACACTAAAGTTAACGCATTTAGAAACTGATTTTGTTTACAAAAATGGTAAAAAATGGCGATTAGTGGCGACATCAAATCCGAATACATCACTGGATTTTTCGGTGGATATAGTTAATGAGAAAATTCCTGAGGCTTACATTGGAATAGGGCATATTATTAGCACCGACGATTCTCATCAGTTGGGATTGGCGCTATATGGGTTCCGTGCTGATTTTGTTTCGGTGTTACAAGATAAATGGGGGCAGTTATTAATGCTCACATTAATTGCGTTGTTATTATCGCTTGCTGGAGCATATTTAATTGCTTTGTCAATTACACGTCCTATCAAACGTTTAGTCAAACAGGCAAAAATTGTCGCCCATGGCCAATACGATCAACGAGTTGAGCTCAATGATAAGAGTGAGCTTGGACAATTGGCGAGTGAATTTAACGCGATGCAAAGTGCCGTTTTGTCACGTGAAGAAGCCATTACTCATCGTGCTAACCATCATCCATTAACGGAGCTGCCTAATCGATTGGCGGCGGTGCAAATGGTTGAAGCCCTTGTGGCAAAAGATTCACCGTTTACCGTTTATCATCTTAATTTAAGTCGTATTAAAGATGTTAATGAGTCACTGGGTCATGAAGTAGGCGACCGCCTTATTAAAGAGGCTGCCAAACGTCTTGGGGTTGTTAAAAATTGTTGTTTCTTAGGACACTTAGGTGGCGATGAATTTATTTTAATTATTGAAGCAAGTGAAGGAATTGCCATAGATGACATGGTTACTCGTGTGCTTGATTTATTTGAAGCTAATTTCGACCTCAATAGCATGGCGTTGCAAATTCAAGTTAAATTGGGAATAGCCCAATTTCCTGACCATTGTGGTGATGGTAAAAGTATATTACAAATGTCTGACACAGCGCTTAATTTCGCCCGTAAGCACAATCAAACCACTCAGGTTTATCATGCGGGACTAGACGTCAATAGTGCCGAGCGTTTGAATCTAATTAATGATTTGAAATATGCAATTTCAGATGACCAACTCGAGCTTCATTATCAACCAAAACTAAATATGAAAACGGGCATAGTTACGCATGTTGAGGCGTTGGTTCGATGGCAGCATCCAAAGCTTGGCATGGTACCGCCAGATAATTTTATTCATATTGCTGAGCAAACGGGGCAGATAAACGCATTAACACAATGGGTTTTTGTGACGGCGCTTAAGCAATTTAATACGTGGAAAGAAAAGGGGATTGATATCAATATTGCGGTCAATATTTCCGCTGAAAACCTTAAATATATCGGCTTTGAACGTTTTGTAAGGCAAAGCGTAGAAGAGTACAAGGTGCCTAATAGCTCTATCACCTTGGAAGTCACAGAAAGCGCAGTTGTTGATAACCCTGAGGCGGCCATTGCTTTGCTTCGCCGCTTCAAAGACGATGGATTTAAGATTTCTATCGATGATTATGGCACCGGATATTCGTCATTAGCACAGCTTAAGCAGTTACCTGTTAATGAGCTTAAGATAGATAAATCTTTTGTACAAAAACTGGAAACAGATGAAGATGATCAAATCATTGTTCGTTCGACAATAGAACTTGCTCATAACATGGGCTTAAGTGTTGTTGCTGAAGGGATTGAAGATGAATATTCACTGAAATGGTTAGCAAAACATGGCTGTGAATTAGCGCAGGGGTATTATATTAGCCGCCCACAACCAAGTGAAAAATTAACACCTTGGTTAGAAGAAGAAAAAGAATTTAATTTAGGTTAACAGGATACAATTTGAATACATACAAACGGTTAGGACTATGTAGTTTATTGGTTTCTAGCACCACAATGGGGGCTCAGACGTCCATAAAAGGAGTGGTGGATGTTAGAGCGAGTATTGTCGATTCCGTAAAAAGTTATGCCGCTGGTGGTTATGGAAAATTAGGCTTAGATGATGGAAGCCAATTATCCTTATCACAGGCAGCGTTAGAGTTTGGTATTGAATGGGATAACAATATCAGCGCACACATTGTTGCTAATGCTTACGCTAATGAATTTGAGCAAAACATTGGCGTGACAGAAGCATTCTTAAAATATCGTTCATTACCGACGGAGCAGGGCTACCGTTGGCAGAATAGAACTGGCATTTTTTATCCTAAAATCTCGTTAGAAAATAATGCCATAGGGTGGGCGAGTATTAACACGCTTAATTCTTCAACCATTAATACGTGGATTGGGGAAGAGGTAAGGGTATTAGGCAGTGAGTTTTCAATCACTCGCCTTGGTAAATTTAATGACAGTGAATTTGATACAACCTTTTCATTGTCGGCGTTTGTCAATAATGATCCTACAGGTGCACTGCTTGCATGGCATGGTTGGTCATTAGGTAATCAGCAAACGCTCTGGACTGAGTCTCGCGAAATTGCCCCTTTTATGGCACATCAGCCGGGCGGTGAAATTGAAGCACAAGCACAGAAAAGTGATCCTTTTTTAGAAGTTGATAATCGTGTGGGTTATCACGCGATGGTTGAGCTTAAAAAGGCCAAAAAGGGTCATGTTGCCGTTGGTTTTTATAATAACCGTGGTCGTCCCTATATTGTTAAGAATGGACAATATGCGTGGCAGACTCGATTTGCACATGCTCAAGCAGTCTATCATTTTGATAAAACACTACAGTTAAGTGCACAAGTGCTTAGTGGCGATACGCTTATGCAGCACCCAACGCGCACTGATGCTGTAAATAATGATTATCATAGTGCGTATGTGGCGTTATCTAAACGTGTCGCAAGACATCGTTTTACAGGGCGAATTGAAAGTTTTGGCATTGAAGATAACGATACTACTTATGGCGATAACAATGATGAACATGGCACAGCGCTTACGTTAAGTTATCAATATCGATTGTCTAAAGGTTGGTTTTTAGGATCGGAATACAACGTGGTTGATAGCTACCGACCATCACGTTGGTACGCGGGAGAGCCGCGAAAGCTCAAAGAACAGCAGTTACAATTCTCTGCTCGTTATTTTTTTCAACATAAATAGTAAAACATGTATTAAAAAGGGAGTAACGAATAATCGTTACTCCCTTTTTTTAAATCAACTTAATTACGACTCACTTACTAGAAACGATAGTTTAAGTTAACAACAATTTCGCGTCCTGGCTCTGAATAGCGCGCTATCCCCTGACTAGCTACAGCTGGTGCACTTTCGGTCGCTACACTACCGTCAACACCACCAAAGAACCCACCACTACCATGGCGAACATTACGTACTGAATTCCATAAACTGTAGTTCTCATCAAACGCATTATAAATACCACCTCGAACGGTTAGATTATCAGTGATGTTATAAAATGCTGTAAGGTCAACGACTGTTGCACTGTCAGAATAGAAAATAGCAGGGTAGCTTTCATCGTAATCTTTTTTGTCAATGAAACGTGCGATGGCACCTAGACCCCAATCACTGTTTTTCGAAAGGTAATCAAGGCCAATAACTGCGGTGTCAGGTGAAATCGAATCAAGCTTATCACCTTTGTTGTCACCGCTATCGTATTCGCCTTCAGCATGGGAGTAGCTAACACGTAAATCTAACTGTGGGCTGATATGCCATTGTCCTTCAATTTCAAATCCCGTAACGGTCGCTTCACCTGCATTGACTGGTTTTGTCCATTCATCACCTGTCACTGAACCGACGGTGTAACAAGCATCTGTACGCACAGGTACATTACATGCGGGATTGCGACTACTAGACGTCGCTGTTGTTATTGGTGAATCAAATGTATTAGTTAGAATTTCATTGATGATCAAGTTGTCATAGCTTGAATT
>MPDF01000030.1 GCA_001874365.1 Gammaproteobacteria bacterium MedPE
CCTCATTGCAATACTCTTATCAAAATAAGCCGCTATATGTTTTTTATATATGCGGTCGCTTTTTTATGTATTAAAAGAACGTTCGCAAACTCATGAGCCTGCATCTTCAATGAAAGATGTTTAAGAGCGACCAAGATAAGGTGTTAAAAAATCTTCAACCTGCTGAGCACACAAGCCTATTTGTACATCGATACCAGCCTTTCGTAGGATATCAATGCCTTGACCGCTGTTACGTGGATCCGGATCCAAAAGCGCCACCACTACCTGCTTAACCCCCGATGAAACTAATGTCTTAGCACATGCAGGCGTGCGCCCAACAAAAGAGCAAGGCTCTAGCGTTACATAAGCAGTCACTCCATCCATAGTCCCTTCATAGCTATTAAGTGCCTGTACTTCAGCGTGGTTACTACCAATGGATTGTGTATATCCTTCTGCAACAATGCTGTTTTCTTTAACAAATACACAGCCAACAGGAGGATTAGGAATACAATTTGGGAGAGCATTACGTGATATCGCTAATGCTCTTAACATGAATCTATCTGACATACGTTAACAGCTACGCCATCATCTTAACTAGCTGAGTTACACCGTTTTCAATGCCAGTTGCGGCTTGTGAAATTGACTGCGCTAACATGTAGGCAGGTGTCGAAATCACTTGGTGAGCTTCATCGACCACAATGCCTTCAACGTCACGTTCAATGTGTATTCCGCCCATTGCTTCGATTACTTCTACTGTCGTTGGATCATTACCGATAGTTAGCTCGACGCCTTTTCCATAAACACTAGGTAGTAGAGCAGGCGCGATACACATGTATAGTGCGGGGCGTGAAAGTTGACCAAATGCCTTCAAGACAGTAAGCGTTGTGCTATCAACCACACTCTGAGCACCATTAAATGCAAAATCAGATAAATTTTTGGCAACGCCAAATCCGCCAACCACCACCATGCCGTCAAAGTCCGACGCAACACAGCCCAAAAGATCTTGCACATCGCCACGGTTGATCCGTGCCGCTTCTTCCAATACGTTTCGTGACGCAGTCAAATCTTCCTCACCTGTTAAATGATTGATCACATGGTGTTGCTCAATATTTGGAGCAAAACAAACTGCTTGTACGCCCGCACGATCAAGACTTAACAAGGTGACGATCGCTTCTTGCAATTCTGCGCCATCATAAACCCCAGATCCTGATAAGATCACCGCTACTTTTTTCATATTTGTTCCTTAATTTTTAATCTAAAATAATGACGCTATTAAAACAATTTATAGTTAAAGATCAAATTAAATGATCTTTTTTTCAATTAATACTGGCAATAAAAATCCAATCTGTTAAATTAACGCTCCAACTCAAAAAGTACGGTCAATAATTCGTCAATTAACGATTTATTCCAACCTTATTTAGAGTCACTATTTTCAAAAAATCTTCGGCAATCCCTATGCCAAGTTGTACGTATTATCCACATTACGTATAAAAAATATTAAGTTCATTAAATTTTTATTATTTCTCTACAAATCAAACTCTTATGTTAAATATATTTAACAGCTTTGTTATTTCATGTTTTTCGAAATATTTTATCCCACAGAGTTATCCACAGAAATAATACCTAATTATGAGTTAGTTTTGATACATCAATAACGTTACTAATTATCTCGCTAACACCCTCTCAATTCGCGTGCTAAGATAGCACTCAAATTATCACTCATAATTACAAGAACGATCATATTTATGGCTACTGTAAAAGAAAATCCTTTTGTCCTAGTGGATGGATCATCCTATTTATTTCGTGCGTTTTTTGCCCCCCCTCATTTAACTAATTCCAAGGGTGAAGCAACTGGCGCAGTTTACGGAGTGATCAACATGCTGCGATCGTTGATCAACCAATATAAACCAAGCAATATGGTGGTGGTTTTCGATGCTAAAGGCCCAACCTTTCGCAACGATATGTATAGTGAATACAAAGCGAATCGTCCGCCAATGCCTGACGATTTAAGAATCCAGATTGAGCCATTGCATGACCTAATCAAAGCGATGGGCATCCCATTAATTTCGATTCCCGGTGTAGAAGCTGATGACGTGATTGGAACGTTAGCGATGCAGGCCAGTAAGCAAGGTATTCATACTTTGATCAGCACCGGTGATAAAGACATGGCGCAGTTAGTTGATGACAATGTCACCCTCATCAATACCATGACTAATACCATTTTAGATCGTGAAGGTGTGATTGAAAAGTTTGGTGTCCCACCAGAGCTCATTATCGACTTTCTAGGTTTAATGGGCGATAGCTCAGACAATATTCCTGGCGTACCTAAAGTTGGTGAAAAAACCGCACTTGGAATGTTGCAAGGCATCGGTAGTGTAAACGATATCTATGACAACATTGATAAATTGGCGACCTTGAGTTTCCGTGGCGCTAAGACAATTGGTAAGCGCATGCTAGAGCATGAAGAAATGGCACGTCTATCTTACAAACTAGCTACAATTAAACTTGATGTTGAATTAGAACAAGGCCATAAAGATTTTGTCATGGGCACGCCTGCTCAAGATAAAATTATCGAAATCTTAGGTCAACTAGAATTTAAACGCTGGCTAGCTGAAGCACTAGATGGTCGTAATCCTTTAGGGGTTGGTGATGACTCAGCGCCAAGTGCAAGTTCAGGCGACAACGAGCCTGCTAAAACAAGTATAAAAACCAATGACTATCCCGTGCTCTACACACTAGGGCAAATGATGCAATGGTTGCGCAAACTCACCGACGCAAAAGAGTTCGCGTTTGATTTAGAAACCACTAGTTTAGATTACATGAAAGCCGAGATCGTTGGCATGTCTTTCGCGATAAGAAATGGCGAAGACTTTGAAGCAGCGTACTTGCCGCTCGCGCACGACTATGACGATGCGCCTAAACAAATCACCCGTGAAATGGCATTGGAAAAGTTTAAGCCTCTACTAGAAGACGCTTCACTGAAAAAAATCGGTCAAAACTTAAAGTATGATCGTAATGTCCTTAAAAACTATGACATCACTTTAAATGGCATTAGTCATGACACGATGCTAGCTTCTTATGTGTTCAACTCAACCGCAGTTAAACACAATATGGATGCGCTATCACTGAAATATCTTGGCCATAAGACGATTAAATTCGAAGATATCGCAGGTAAAGGTGCTAAACAACTAACGTTTAATCAAATAAAAATTAGTGAAGCAGCGCCGTACGCAGCTGAAGATGCGGATATTACATTGCGGTTGCACCACAATCTGATTGAACGCTTAGACAATGAGCCTACCCTGCGCAAGCTATATGACACCATTGAAATGCCATTATTACCAGTATTAGCTGATATGGAACGTAGTGGTGTACTTGTCGATGATACACAATTATTCGAACAAAGCGGTCAATTGGCAATTCGTATCGATGAATTAGAGCAACAAGCTTGGTCACTCGCTGGTGAAGAATTTAACTTGGGCTCTACCAAGCAGCTACAAGATATTTTGTTTAGCGAAGAGAAAATGGCGCTTCCTGTGCTTAAAAAGACGCCAAAAGGTGCACCTTCTACTAATGAAGAAGTGTTGCAAGAGCTTGCTCATGATTACGAGCTGCCAAAAGTCATTTTAGAATACCGTAGTTTGACCAAACTCAAGTCGACGTATACCGATAAATTGCCATTAATGATAAATGCATCAACGGGTCGTGTGCACACTAGCTATCATCAAGCAGTGACTGCCACCGGCCGTTTATCATCAACAGATCCGAACTTACAAAACATTCCGATTAGAAGTGATGAAGGCAAACGAATTCGCCAAGCATTTATTGCGCGAGATGGTTATCAAGTCGTCGCCATAGATTACAGTCAAATTGAGTTACGCATCATGGCTCACTTGTCACAGGATGAGGGCTTATTAAAAGCATTTGCTAATAATTTAGATATTCACCGTGCGACGGCGTCAGAAGTCTTTAATACGCCATTTGACGAAGTGACAACAGACCAACGCCGCAGTGCTAAAGCAGTAAACTTTGGTTTAATTTATGGCATGTCAGCATTTGGTTTATCTAAACAGCTCGATATTCCTCGAGGATTAGCACAGCAATATATCGATAGCTATTTCGATAAATACCCTGGCGTAATGCAATACATGGAAGACACTCGTACAAACGCTGCAGACAAGGGTTACGTTGAAACGCTAGATGGTCGTCGACTTTACTTACCAGATATAAAAGCAAGTAATGGTGCGCGTCGTAAAGCCGCTGAACGTGCTGCGATTAACGCGCCAATGCAAGGCACTGCTGCAGATATTATCAAAAAAGCCATGTTATTAGTGAGTGCGTGGTTAAAAGAGCAACCAAGTGAGCTTGCAACAATGATTATGCAAGTGCACGATGAATTGGTGTTTGAGGTTCAAACCGACAAAGTCGAACAATTTAACAGCGATGTTGCTGCGCTAATGGCACAGGCTGCAGATTTAGATGTTCCTCTAATTGCAGAAGCTGGTTCAGGTGAAAACTGGCAGCAAGCTCATTAAATTTAACGAACTTTAAATAAGTTTACATTTAAATGAACTTAGTTAATCGGTTGCTGACTAACTGTATGTAGTTAGTTATCTCCTTAAGTTATATTTCCTTGTACCGAGCCTTTTTAACAAAATTGGCTCGGTTTTTTTTGCCCAAATTTCATTAAATGAACATTAATTAAAAAACTGATGAACTTTATCTAACTGTCGCTGACTAACTGTATGTAGTTAGTTATCTCCTTAAGTTATATTTCCTTGTACCGAGCCTTTTTAACAAAATTGGCTCGGTTTTTTTTTACTTTTTCTCCCTTCATTACTTATATAAATAAGTGTAACGAATTAGTCATATTCTACGTCTATACTTAAATTATTAAGAGAAACCGTACAGAGATAGTGAGGTAACTATGCGTGATATCACCGATGATCAAACTCAAGATATTATTTATGACTCAGCGTTTGAAGTTACTGAATCACCACGTAAACGCTCAAGTGTTGCTAAGCGACGTGCAATAAGAGCGAGAATAGATGAAATCAACGAACAACGAGAATTGCGCCGTCTCATTGAAGAAGAATGGGATCATGAATAGATTTTAATAAGACTCAGATAACATATCTGAATTTTTAGATTACAGTGCGACATTACACTAGTTCTGATTACTGTTGAGTAAGTCGCTCTGTTAGTGCTTTAGCTGTCAATGGATAAGCTAAATAGTACCCCTGCCCTAATTCACAACCGAATTCTTGTAAAATTTGCAGTTGTTGCGGCAGCTCAATCCCTTCAGAAACAACTTTAGTACCCAACTTATTCGTCATTGCAATAATTGCTTCGCACAGTACTTTTCCGTCATCCGTGGCCGCGATATTAGCAATAAACTGCTTATCAATCTTTAGGTAATCGATACCTAACTTTTTAATATGGACGAGCGATGAATATCCCGTACCAAAGTCGTCAATAGCTAATTCAATACCCAGATTTTTCAGCCGTTCTATCTTAGATATCACTAATGGCGAAGGGTCTACTAACAACTGCTCGCTCACTTCAAAAATAAGATGCTGAACATTAGTCTTTTGAGTTTCAAGCTCATGTAACCACTGTTCGCTATGTCGTCCATTATCTGTGTATTGTCGCAATGATGTATTAACGCTGACTCGAAATGAATCATTATTCAGTTGAGCCCATTCAATCGACTGTTTGCTCGCCTGATTGATAACCCACTGTGTTAATGGGAAAGTTAGTCCACTATCATCACTTAACTCAATAAAGTCCTCAGGATATAACATTCCTCTTGTTGGATGTAACCATCGTACTAATGCTTCAGCAACCATGATTTTTCCAGACGTTAAATCAACGATGGGTTGGTAATACAAAACAAGTTCATCATTTTTAATCGCGCGGCGTAAATCTTCACTCAGCAAATGACGTTCATTCGCTTCTTCTCGCATTTCTTGAGTAAAATAGCTAAAGCGATCTCTGCCGGACTCCTTGGCCTGATACATTGCTTGATCTGCATTTTTCATCAAGATATCAAGAGTTTGTCCATCTTGAGGATAAAACGTAATACCGATACTTGCCGATATATGCGCTATTTCAGCCTTTAGTTGAAATCCATCTGTTAGTAATTGCAGAATATGGCTAGCGACTTTCTCAACACCTTGCTGACCGTCAACATTGTTGAGTAAAACAACAAATTCATCACCGCCCAAACGCGCAACAGAGTCACTTGCTCGAACACAAGATTGAATACGCTTTGACGCCTCAACTAACAATAAGTCCCCGGCATCATGACCTAACGTATCATTAACTTCTTTGAATCTATCTAAATCAAGAAACATCAATGCAAAAGATTGTTGATTTCGCCTCGCATTACTAATTGCCACATTGATGTGAACAGCACTTAATTCTCGATTTGGTAAGCCAGTTAATGCGTCATAGTTAGCTTGTTGCCAAATCAGTTTGTTGGCGCGGTCGCGCTCAATAGCAATCGAGGCTAAATGCGCTGATTGCTCTATCAAACGAAACTCAATTTCTTGTGGCTTACGGATTTCCTTATGATAAATGGCAAATGTTCCTAAAACTTCTCCATCACTGCTTAGAATAGGCTCAGACCAACACGCTTTAACTTCAGCTTGTTCAGCTAAAGGTAAAAAATTAGCCCAATATTCATGTGAGAAAATATCACTCACTATCACACGCTCTGCTAACGCAGCAGCGGTACCACACGAACCAACGCCATGCCCAATCTCTAAGCCAATAAGCGCTTTATTATAAATATCAGGTAACGATGGTCCATAGCAACGTACAACCTTTTCACCAATATCATCTAACAGTAAAATGCTACAGATCATGTCAGGAAATTCACGTTCGACGCCTTCGATCATTGCATGAAAGGTCGATTTCAGTGGTGTGCCATTGGCCACGAGTTCCAACGCGTGGCTGCGTAAGCCACTGAGTTGGTCTTTACTTTGTAACTTAGTAGACAAGTCACGCCACGCTTTTTTCTGGGCGCGGAGCCCATGAGATTCGTGCTCAAGTTGCACATTAAGAAATTCGTTTTCGACAATTTTTGCCAAGTCACTTAATAGCTGAATCTTTTTAGCTGAAACCTTGCATGGCTTTGTATCCAGCGTACACAAGGCACCGACAATCTCACCGTTATAGGTAAGCGGAATCCCCACATAACAACGAAATTTAGGCGAGTTAACAACATAATTGAGATGATGAACGTTATCATCTAGTAGAGTGTCTTCTATAACCGTTGGCAGGGTGTTTCGAATAGCAAAATTACAAATAGATTGATCGCGAGTGCTTTCATAAGGCACGTTATCATATGTCGACTTTGCCCATATACGCTCTTTATCAACCAAGTTAACAAAGGAGTACGGCATCTCCATCAGCGCCATTGCCAATCGAACAACACGGTCAAATCGTTCTTCAGGCAAAGTATCTAATAACTTGAGATCTGATACAGCATTAGCGCGAACCTCATCTTTTAACAACGCTATTTTACTATTACTCATCAATATGCTCTCCGCGATTTCTCAGTCATTATAAAATTGAAAGCAGTTGCAGCATTATATAAGAATATTGTCATTGATTGATGGCAATACTTATAAACTTTAGTCTTAATAACTGAGCACCTATGACATTAGTACTAATTTATTACACTTAAGGCAAGGACAAAGAGACCATACCAGCAAGAAGTTAGCTACGAGATACATCAAAACTAATGACATCTTGAATATGTGATTGCTTTAATGCCAGCATAACTAGCCGATCGATGCCCAGCGCAACGCCTGCACAATTAGGCAATCCGTGTGCCAATGCTTCAATTAATCGGTAATCAATTGGTTGCTCAACAAGCCCGTCTTGCTGTCTTTCTCTATTATCTTGCTTGAACCTATCCAATTGTTCTGTCGCATCCTGAAGCTCATGAAATCCGTTCGCTAACTCTATGCCACGATAATAAAATTCAAATCGGCGAGCGACACGCTCATCAGTGCTATCTAACTGAGCAAGCGCAGCTTGTGATGCAGGAAAGTTATACACGGCAATAGGTTTCTCTAAACCTATTTGAGGCTCAATCACAAAACAAAACAAACACTGCAATAGCGTATCTTTATTAGATTCTGTGACGACAAAATCGCCGAAATCATAAGGCAAAGCAACATCTCTTATCATTTCAATATCAGCACTTAAGGGATCAAGTTTAAGATACGTCATAAACAGCTGCTGATACGTAATGATGTCACATGATTGGGTGCCCAACACGATTTGTAATAACTCATCGACCTCGTTAATTAGCGTCATATGATCATAATCGGGTTGATACCATTCAAGCATCGTAAATTCAGGATTGTGATGACGCCCTGACTCTTCATTACGAAACGCTTTACTCATTTGATAGATCGCACCACTTCCAGCACACAGCAATCGTTTCATGTGAAATTCTGGTGACGTTTGCATATACAACCGTTTACCGTCAGCAAATCCCGGCCCTACAAATGTTGTTTCAAATGTATGTAAATGAACATCGGTTACGGTCGTTTGCGATAACGTTGGTGTTTCAACTTCCATCACTTGCCGCTGTTCAAAGAATTGACGAATAGTCGCCATAATTCTTGCACGACTTTTTAATGAAGCAATCGACGCACTAGGCTGCCAATCCATAGAATTTTCCTCATAAAAAAACCCGATTAAGCTCTCGCCTAATCGGGTTTATAGGGCAATAAAAGTTACTTGCTTACGCGAGAAACATATTCACCTGTGCGTGTATCAACTTTTAATACTTCGCCAATTTGAATAAATAGCGGAACACGAACCACAGCGCCAGTGCTAAGCGTTGCTGGTTTACCACCAGTACCAGCTGTATCGCCTTTTAGGCCTGGGTCTGTTTCAGTGACTTCTAACTCAACAAAGTTAGGTGGCGTAACAATAATTGGGTTGCCATTAAACAACGTAATGATACATTCATCTTGCTCAACCAACCATTTAGTTGCATCGCCAACCGCTTTCGCGTCAGCAGCAATTTGTTCAAATGATTCATTGTTCATGAAGTGCCAAAATTCACCATCGTTGTATAGGTAAGAAAGATCACACTCCATAACGTCAGCAACTTCAAAAGACTCACCTGACTTGATTGTCTTTTCTAATACTTTACCAGTAATTAATTTACGAATTTTTACGCGGTTGAAAGCTTGGCCTTTACCTGGTTTTACGGTTTCGTTTTCGATGATTGTGCTTGGCTCACCTTCAAACATTAACTTTAAACCATTTTTAAATTCATTCGTGCTAACTGTAGCCATGACTTCCTCATTATTTTTCTGAGCGCAGTGCTCATTTTCAGTATTATTTATCTTAAAAAAGTGGAGACTACCTTACAGCCAATTCTAATAATTGCTATAGTCCACTCATCATTAAATTTTTAATCAGCCGATTCTACCTGATTAATTGCCAATCTAAAAACAAATGCCGCAGATAGTCGTTCAAAATATCATTCCACATCAAAGTTCTTGGCAAAAAGAACTGGGGCAAGTCTTTACTGATCCCGAGAAACTGCTGCGATACTTGGCAATTGAGCCCGACAAGTACCGAACATCTTTTGATGCACGTAAACTTTTCCCAGTCAGAGTTCCTGTGCCATTTGCCGATCGTATGGCGCAAGGCGATATTAATGATCCTCTACTAAAACAAGTCATGACATCCAGTGACGAATTTATAACACAAGCAGGATTTACTGACGATCCCCTTGAAGAACAAAATACGCCTGTTCCTGGACTATTACATAAATATGATAGTCGCGTCTTGTTAATGCTTAAAACCGCTTGCGCCGTCAATTGCCGCTATTGTTTTAGACGTCATTTTCCGTATCAGGACAATAGCGTTAATCAACAAGGCATTAATGAAGCACTTGATTATATTAGTGCTCATCCAAAAATTAACGAAGTGATTCTATCTGGCGGCGATCCATTAATGGCTAGTGACACTCATATTGTTCGATTAATAGAATCGCTGTCAGCTAATTCGAATATCACTCGATTGAGAATTCATACACGCTTACCTGTGGTTATTCCGTCGCGGATCACCGATGAATTACTAAGAGCCCTTGAAGCGGCGCCTTTCAAAATTGTAATGGTATTGCATATCAATCATGGTAATGAGATCGATACCGACGTTGAAGCTATGGCAAAAGCGCTAAGAATGGCTAATGTGACCTTATTAAATCAGGCGGTATTACTTAAAGATATCAACGATGATGAATTGAGTCAGATTACATTAAATGAAAAACTATTTAATGCTGGCATCATGCCCTATTACTTACACTTGCTGGACAAAGTAAATGGCGCAACGCATTTTGATGTACCAGAAAAATCCGCGATCCATTTAATGCATCAACTTTACCGACAACTACCAGGTTTCCTCGTACCGAAGTTGGTGCGTGAAATAGGTGGAGAAGCCCACAAAACGCCAATTGATTTAGGATTGATGCCCAATTAGTCGACTTTTCACTAGCGTCAAAAAGTCGCTGCGCTATAATGCGCTCAAATTGTAATTATCACTGAGATTGTTATGTCACATACACCATTGTTTGAAGCGCTAACAGAAAATATTCGTTTAATTTACCGTCAGTCAATTGATGCTGATAAGAAAATTGATGAGCTACGCCAGCAAGACATGGCAAAATTTGCCGCTATTTTTGATGAGCAACAAGGTTTTACGACTAAAGCTAACCGCTTTACACCATATGCAGAAGAATTGGGACATGATCTTGTCGCGCTGCAACAAGGTAATCCTGATGATGTACCAGCAAATGTGCAGCCACTAGTTTCAAAAATTGAAATCCAATTGCAGCTGCTACAAGTGTTTAAAAGTAACCTAAAAGCTAAACCTGACGCTTAAGAAGCATTAGGCCTATATGCCAGTTGAACCAACTGGCATATAACGTTAAGCAGCTTGTTGGTTAGCATTATCCATCGCGAATGCGGCCATAATTTGAGCTTGACGTTCCACTAACGTGTCACTAATAAAACAAATGCGATCACCTGTTTTATGCTGTTCCATAATGCCTGGAATTTGTTGTACTAAGATATCGTCGTCTTCGCTTAATGCGTATAGAGCGATTTCTTCACCTGGAATAGAATCTAGTGCTTCATAAGCACCGGTGCCAACAGGTGTTAAGTTGATATCGTTATCAATAATTTCGCCACCGGCTAATGCACAGTAAATTTCTTCACCTGAAAATTCACTTTTGATTACCATGTATTGAACATGACCTTCATGTTCTAAGCCTAAGCTGTTTAATACCATTTGATCTGTTTCTACACTAGCGCGTGCGTTCACTGCAATTTCACTTTTAAACATAATAATATCCTTGGTTCATGTGTCAGAAAATGGACTTCACACTGACAAGTTATAGATATTTTTTATAAAGCAAATGCAATGCCAACTTATAGAAATATAGTTAGATCCTAAAAGATCAATCACTTATTTAAATTTAGAAAGCGTAAAAAAACAAAAACGGCAACAATTGTCATTGTTGCCGTCACTAAATGGAAAACAAATACGACTTTAATGCGTTAATTCGTTGCGCATCCATTTCTTTAACATCGCTTTCTCATACCCTAACGATTTAGAGGATGTCATTGGTGAGCCCATATTAAACGCGATATCTCTAAAGCGTTTTCTTTGACCTTTAATGACTTTTCCTTGCTGATCAACCAATGCATATTCAATATCAATCATTGGCGGATAAATACTTTTTACCACGCGAATATCATTTCCAGCCCCCATCATAGGCCTGATATCACCAGCAAGATCTAAATCATAAATCTTAAGAGTGATTGACTCTCCCGTATTCAGAAACTTAGGAAGTTGCTGCTGCATATAGCTTTCGAGATCTTTAATCACTCGTGCGCGATAACGCTTTTTGTTGCTGTTTGCGCTGTCAACATCACGGAATTTTTCAGGCTTGATCCAATCGATCGACACAGGATCATCATTCTCAGTTGCCTGAACTTGATTAAATATTAATGTTGAACACAACACTAATCCGGTTATTAAAGGCTTAATCATGTTATGCCTCCTTAAGTTTATGGTTTACGTCGTTGAGTTGTTGCTTAATAACGATGATACTTACGTTACTAAACTCAAATGGCTCTAGGATAGAGCAACAAATAGTACAAAAGTTCCACTTAATCTCAGCTTAAATAATCACATATCATTCAAAATTAAGTTAATCCCCTCTCAACTAATCTATTATAATTGTCTATAAACCAACATCATTATCAGAAAGGACATCTTATGAAGGCTATTTTATTGTTATCGTTATTTGTTGTTCAAGCCCTCTTTATCACCGTGAATGCTTCAACACCGAACAAAGAAAAATGGATTTCAATCACCATCGATAATGACGCCTTCGTTGGCAACGACAGTGGTTATTCAAATGGACTATTCGTTTCCACATTTGAGGTCAACGAAAAACCTTCAAAAACGTCAGAAAATGACTTTTGGGTTTCACCACTCATGTGGAGCATGCCACAAGACAATTTTATCCTAACGGCGAATGCCTACTCATTTGGTCAGTCCCTTAATACGCCAAGCGATATCAAAATTGAGAACCCTGACGAAAATGAATTACCCTATTCTGCCATCTTAGCAATGTCTAATAGTTATATTACCGTTACACCACAATATGCCGATCTTGCCACCACAACACTTGGTGTTGTCGGACCGATGGCGCTTGGCGAAGAAGTACAGACCTTTGTACATAAGATCCTCGGTGCCAACGAACCACAAGGTTGGGACACTCAAATAAAAAATGAAGTTGTATTTGAACTCAGTCGCGCGAGAAGTTATCGAGTTTGGCACACACAAGATAATCATTTTGACGTGCTTATGAATGGCCGAGCATCACTCGGCACCATAGAAACAGCATTAGATGTCGGCACCTTTATTCGTTACGGCAATAATCTTCAAGAATCTCATGCTACGACTCTGCTCGCAGCGTCACGCATTTCTAATCCGATCGCAGTCGACGGCTGGTATTTCTTTTTAGGATCTCGCGTTGGCTATATGTTTAACCACATAGCAATTGACGGCAATACGTTTCGAGATTCACGCTCCATCGATTACAAAAAACAGTATGTCAGTTTAACAACAGGATTTGCTTATACATGGCGTGATGTTTCAATCACATTCGCTATTAATGATTTCAATATATTAAAAGACAACGAGGAAGAACAAGCCCTCGCTGACTTAACCGAGTTTGGCACCATTAGCTTTTCTTGGAAAATATAATGGCCTGAGTTTGGAGTATTGTTGAAGCTTGGCGCTTACCATTGAGTAATGCACCAATAAAGGTTGCTCTCACCAACAAGTCATAAATGAGTAGTGACAGTATTACCGTCAATGTGCAAATCGCTCCCCATTTCAAACTCCAATGCCAAGGTAATTCAGCGACCGCAATTTGTAACCACACCACAATTGGTAAATGAATCAGATAAAGCCAATACGATGCATCAGCTAGATAACGAATAAAGGCGGCACTTTTTGACATAACCGCTCTAAAAACTGCCATGGTTATTGATACCAGACTACACATCATTAGAGCGTAACTGAATAAATAACCTAACTTTATCCACGTGTAATAGTCGTGTGCCCCTTGCATTTCATATCGTGACAGCATCAGCACAGTAACAATAGACACGATACAAATCACCACCAACCACCCGCTAAAACTGGTCAACTTATCTAAATTCTCCTTTGTTCGGGCAAGGAGCCAACCAAAGGAGAAAAATCCACCGTAAAGAAAGAAGACTGGCCACATTGGCCATAGTGATTTATCTGGCGTATCAACGCCCCATCCATTCATGAACCATAGGCATGCAGTAATAGGCAGCACCAACAACACTTTAATAAATGGTGTATTTACTAGCCAGTTAACCAACTTGTCTACACGCCCTACAACAGTTGTATTAATACGGCTGTTGGCAGATATTAACCAACGTAATGACAGCGCTGAGCCTGAAATGATAAGTAAATAGTATAAAAACCACAGATGAGTGCCTACGAGAATATCTTGCCCGTTAAAGCTATCTAATCCATTTAGTAAACCGGCCCAAATATCAACATCACCACTCATACTTTGGCCGCCCATGGCCCAGCCAGAAATAATAAGGGGTCGTAATAGTATCCATCCAACAATAAAAGGAATACCGATCCGTATTAATCGCAATTTAAAAAAGTGCTTAACACCGTGTTTTGAGACACTTAAACAACTTAAATAACCCGCAATCAAGAAAAACAATTCCATTCGAAATGAATGACTAACAACGACAAATGCACCGATGTTGTCACTGGTATTTATGTCCATCACTGCCCAGCCAATAAATATCGGCATAAACGATAAACTAGCATGAAAAATAATACCCAATATCAGCGCAAACGCGCGAACACCATCTAAATACGCTAATCGTGAGCTACTTGGCCTTACACTTTGCATAAATCAACGCCTCTTAAACTAAACGTATGGTAGGGCTTAATAACAAGCCCTCCTTCCACAAAATTTTTACTTAAAAGGATTAATAAAAACTCACTGCGTCAACTTCAAAATCAAAAGACGATTTCTGTAGACCATAGGCAACAATGCTCAAACTATTTAGCGTTTTCTTGTTTAATGTCGTTTGCTGAGACCAAGCTCTTTTCATCGACTCAAACGGAATATCTATCGTGTGAAATTTATCATCTGCTTTAACCATAATCGGCGCCGCGTGATAATCAAAGTTAGTCACTTCACTGCTGTTTGCAGAAATAGAAAAGCTTCCCTTACTGATTTTTAGTGTTAAGCGAACGCCATCAAACTCACTCGCATCATAGGCCTGCCCCATTGCACTAAGTGGCAATACTAAGCTAGACCAACCTGGTTGTCCGCGCGGTGGTAAAATATCGCCTTTTAAATGAATAACACCATCTTTAATAGACGATTTGGCGTGAGTGCCGCCGCCTGCTGCTGCGTCAGTAATAAATACGCGTTCAATACCCTTATTCGTTTGTTTTTGATGGTCAAATCCATCAATCATCAAGGTATTCTCTTGTGCCATAACAACTGTTGTCGCTGCGGTAAACGAAAGGGTTAACATTAGTTTCTTCATATTTATCATTTTGTTTCTCCAAATTAATCAATCTGTCGTTGTGACATTGACTTATATACCCATTGCCAATGAAAGTGCATGATTTCAGCATCTCAAAGGTAATGGGTATAAGTGCCGACCAGAAAAACAAAGGTGACAAAAATAATTAAATAAAAAAATTTGTCACCTTTTTAGACCTAAAAGGCACATACTAGTATTAACTTTAAGAGCAGTGAACTATGAGTATTTTTAAACAGTCCCCAATTGCCGCAGACTCAGCCGATGCTAATCTAGTCATGCAATCACTCGGCGGAAACCGCGATGCCTTTTGTCATATAGTTAGCCGCTATCAAACATTGTTATGCTCACTCGCCTATTCGTCAGTCGGTGATATTAAACATAGCGAAGACATTGCTCAGGAAGCCTTCGTTGAAGCGTGGAAAAAACTCGATACATTACACGATCCTCAAAAACTTAAATCGTGGTTATGTGGCATATTGCGTTTTAAAGTCAGTCGTTATTTTCGAAAAGAAAAAAATCAAGCCACACGCAACAGTAGTGAACTCAATGAACAAAACACCAATCAAGCAGTAAGCGCTGAACTCGAAGACAATGCAATAAGCGAGCAGCATCAAGCATTGCTTTGGAAAACGCTCGATGGCATCGAAGAAACCTACCGCCAACCATTAATTTTGTTTTATCGTGAACAACAGTCCGTAAAACGCGTAGCCCAAGAGCTCGATCTATCGCAAGATACCGTGAAACAGCGCTTGTCTCGTGGGCGAAAATTACTCACTAATGCCATGACAGAGCTAGTTGAAAATGGATTAAAAGAGAGTAAACCGAATGTCGCCTTTACACTAACGGTGATGAGTGCGATTAGCGAACTAGCACCGCCAACGAAAATTGCCGCAATGGGAGCAGGTGCTGGAGCCGTCAAAGGTGGTCTACTTGTAAATATCACAACGGTACTGGCAGTATTAGCCTCATTTTCTGGACTCATTAGTTCGTTCTTTGGCCTTAGAGCAAGTCTTGATCAGTCACGAACAGCACGAGAAAGGAAACTTGCGATTAAGAGCGCAGCGTTATTCATTGGATTTGCTGTCATCTTTGTTGCAGGAGTGTTTTCATTAAAATATATCACCCTCGCCGATCCTGACAACGCACTTATTTACACGATAATTTCCCAAATTATTGTTATTGCATTTGTCTTGAGTTACGTACTTTTAGTACCACGTATGTTTAATGCCGTTCGTCAACTGCGTGCCCAAGAACGGATCTTTGAACCCGAAGCTTTTTCTCGCCCCGTTGATCAACAAGATTCTACACAACGGGAGTACAAATCTCGCTTTACGCTGTTTGGGGCGCCACTTTTTCACTTTCATCTGGGATCGTTAGAGCCTGGCGATAAGCCTGCTTTTGGCTGGATTGCTGGAGGCAGTCACGCTCATGGATTATTGTTTGCTTGGGGTGGTATCGCTATCGCGCCCATTAGTGTTGGTATTGTTTCTGTTGGTTTAGTCACTATCGGCGGCGTTGGTTTTGGCGTAATTAGCCTAAGCGCAGCAGCTATAGGCGTATTGGCATTTGGCGCCTCAGCAATTGGCTACAAAGCCTATGCCTCGCTCTCTTCACTAGGCTGGGAAAGTGCCTTTAGCAATGGTTTTTCCATTGCTAACGATGCAGCAATTGGCTACATCGCCTACGCTAAACAAGTAAACAACGACGCAGCAGCCCAAATAACCAATCTCACCACACTAAGCTTTAGCTATCCATGGGTGCTAGCGAGTATTAGCTTTCTGGTCATAGTTCCATCTATTTGGTATGCCAGAAAAGTAAGACAACACCTAGGGGCTTGATAAACGACTATACCAATTACGTATAGCCCAAGTATTTATAATAAAAACTCAGAAATAATTTTAGAAATATCTAAAACCTTAGTTGCGCCAGAGAATTCAAACTTCACGCTGCCGACTTCAGAAAAATAAACTTCAAGCTCGGCATCTAAATCGAAGGTGCCAGCAGTTTCTACTGAATAGGCCACAATATTTTTATAGGGCAGTGACGTAAAATCTTTCTTGCTGCCTGTTAACCCTTGCACATTCACGGCAATAATACGTTTATTGGTAAACACTACGCCGTCACGCATTGATTTATACGCGTCGACAATTTCTTCGTCGTGCAACAAAAGCTCGCTAACTTTTTCAGCATATTCAGGGTTGCTTTTAAGCTTAAAAAATCCCTTGTTATCAAAATCGATCATCCTATTTCCCTATTCGTTATTAAGTAAAATAAGCACACTACCGAAAAAACATTTGCAAAACAAAATTACAGGTGTAATAGTTAAGACTACAATTGTAATCATTATTTAATCCAACTTAATTAAGAATGTCATGACAGAAATTAGTAAAACAGAATTTGAAGTGCTCGAAGCCATTTGGCAAGGCCATCCAGCAAGTGCTCAACAGATCATTGAACGCTTGAATGACACTAAACCTTGGCACGAAAAAACCGTCAAGACGCTACTCAACCGCATGGTTAAAAAAGATGCCATTAGCTTTGAAAAAGTCCAGCGTAGCTATTTTTACTCACCGCTATTTGCTCGCGATGAGTACACATTTAAAGAAAGTAAAAGCTTGTTAGAGCGAATGTTTAGCGGCCGATTAAGCCCATTAGTGTCACACTTTGTAAAAAGTGATGAACTAACAAAAGACGATATTAATGAATTAAAAGACCTCATTAACCAATGGGAAAAAGACAATGGCTAGCTGGATCTTATCGCAGCAATGGCTGCTAAGCCTCGTGGTTATATTACTGATGCTCAACGAACGACATACCAGTAAATACCTCGGTGGCAGCATGAGCTATTCGCTGTGGTTAATGATCCCAATAGTCATCACCATAAACTCCTTTTCTCAGCACCTTGCGCTAGGAAATGACAGCCAAATCAGTCGCTATATTGTTAATTTAAACGCACAAAGTGCGCAAATGGGTGAGATTATCACGTGGCAGTTAATTTGGGCATTAGGTGCAATAGTTGTTGCGTTAGCGAGTATTTATTCAACATTAGGTAACCGTTTTAAACTAAATTTGATACCGCTTAAAAAAGCGCAATTGCCAATCATCTTGCCAAAATCATTAGACGCTTTTCATACTAGTGAGGTCTCAGGACCAATGCTCATTGGTGTATTAACACCCAAGCTTGTATTGCCGAGCGATTTTCATCAGCTCTATAATCGCAAACAGCAACAGCTAATTCTCCAGCATGAGCTCTGCCATTACAGTCGAAAAGACAACCTAATGAATCTATTTGCGATGATAGCGTTAAGTTGCTGCTGGTTTAACCCTTTGGCGTGGTTAGGTTATCGCAATTTCCGTAAAAGTCAGGAAATTGCCTGTGACAGTAATGTATTACAACAAAAAAGCGCTAGCGACCGCCTTGAATATGGCAAAGCCTTGGTTCATTGCGCGCAAAGTGCCCAACACCGTCTATGTATCGATACCAACTACACTCAAAGGAATATTATGTTTAAACGAATCAATATGCTAAAAGACCACCGCACTGTGAATCGCCCTGCACAACTCGTTGCTGGACTATTTGCTGGACTGTTTATGACAAGTATTGCACTTGCCAATCCGCCAACACCAAAAGACACCTCTAAATCTGTTGAACCGGAAATACGTATTCAACCACGTTACCCAATATCCGCCGCTAATGATGACATAACCGGCTCCGTCGTTTTGAAATTTGATATTATGCCTGCAGGTAACGTGATGAATATTTCAGTTGTAGAATCAGTGCCTGAGGGTATTTTTGATAAAGAAAGTCGCCGCGCCTTAAAACAATGGAAATATAAGCCAAGTACGAATGGCACAAAAGACACTCACGTCCAACTTGATTTTGTCCTTGATGACAATGGTAAAAAACCACTTAACCTAATGGATGACATAGAAAAAATCGATGTCACTCAATAAATTTATTTAATATCCCAAAAGGAGCTCTCATATTAGACATGAGAGCTCCTTTTTGTATCTCCTTACAGCCTCCTATTAACTATAATTCCAACCTTAATATGCGAAAAACGCATCGTGATGTGCTACCTACCACTCACATAGAAAACTAACCGTTGCTATAAATTTTCTAATGTTACCTTTCTCATCTCTTTATATTTCACTCAAGACAACAAAATATATTAAGGAATATCATGAGAACATTTATCGCATTATCATTTATCGCTAGTTTGGCCTTTGCAGTACCAAGTTCTGCCAATGAATCCATCAATGGTAGTTGGAAAGGAAAATTAACTATTACACCTGAACAGTCAATGGAGCTGATTTTTCATTTCAAAAAGCAAGAAAGCGGCTACACCGCAACTGTTGATGTGCCACAACAACAGCAGTTTGGATTAGCATTTAACTCAGTCAAAGTGTCTAAAACCAAACTTGAGTTATCACTAGATGCTGCGCATATAAAATATAGTGCGACTATCGATGGTTCAGCACTAACAGGTGTATATTCTCAAGGCAGTTTTAAAGCGCCGCTTAATTTATCAAGAACGAAGCAAGTCGTGACCCGGGCTAAAAAGCCACAAGAGAACTTCGATAATGCGCCATATACTCAAGAGCTTCTAACATTTGTAAATCAAACAACCAATGATTCTCTAGCAGGCACCCTGACACTTCCATCAACTCCGTACAAAGCCATTGCAATTTTACTATCAGGTTCAGGTCCCACGACGCGAGATGGTGATGCATTTGGGCATAAAGTACTGGCTGTAATAGCTGACCAATTAACTAGAAATGGCATTGGCGTTTTACGATTTGACGACAGGGGGGTCGGCGAATCAACAGGTGATTTTAGTACAGCAACCAGTCAAGACTTTGCAACAGATGCCAATGCAGCTTACCAATTTCTTAGCAGCCAGCAACGCTTCAAAGATAAGAAAATAGGCTTCATCGGACACAGTGAAGGCGGGCTTATTGGGGCAATTGCGAGTGCAAAAAATCCCGATATTAGTTTTTTAATTAGCCTTGCAGGTCCAGGGACGACGGGAGCAGACATACTCATTGATCAATCATACTATATTCAAAAGTTACGTGGCGTTGATGCCGTTACACTCGCAAATAGCGATAAGGTACAGCGTAACATTATGAGTGCTATTCAAAGTAATATTTCCGAAGATGCTTTAGTAACCTTACTAACAGATAATGGAATTCCTGAAAAACAAGCCCGCGCGCAATCCAAACAGTTAAGCTCTCCTTGGTTTCAATACTTTATTAAGACTGATCCAAAATCATTCCTGTCACAGCTGAGCATGCCAATGTTAGCATTAAGTGGCTCACTTGATAGTCAAGTACTGGCAGAAAAAAACATCGCAGGTATCGAGAAAGCAGTCACTAAAAACATGCTAACCACTCGCATTTATCCCGGCTTAAATCACTTGTTTCAACCCGCAAAAACTGGATTACCTAAAGAATATGCAAACATTGATACGACATTCTCGTCCAAAGTAAGTAAAGACATGAGTCTATGGATTAATGACCACCTATAACCAATATTAGGGTAAAGTAGCCATTACTTTACCCTGTTTTTAACATCATGAATAAAAAGAAGTTAATAATGTTTAACAGCCCTACTTTAAATCAGTCAAAATCACTTTTTTGGGTGTTACACCTTGGAGGTTGGGGAGCATTCACACTGCTTAACCTTGCAGGTCGACAGTACTTCATCCATTTTCATCATGTCGAGCTCATTAACTCATTAGTGTTAGGCCTAAGTCTCATTCTTGCGAGCTATGGACTGCGAAAGTATTATCAAAAATATCTCGATGTCCAAAATATGTTGGCTGGTAGTCTCCATATTTTCTTAGGTTCATTGTTGGCTAGTCTTCTTTCAATGTTGATATATGCACTCATTATTGTGCCTAATCAATCTTCTCTTTTTAAAGTCGAACATCCTGAATTAATTCAACAAATTATTTTAAGTTTTCCTGTATTGTTTATTCTAATGGTGGCATGGTCAGCATTTTATGCAGGCTTTAAAAAACAGCAACAGCTTAAAGCAGCTCAGCAGCAACAACAGGCGCTAACTGAATCATTAAAAGGTGCACAGCTTGATGTTTTGCTTAGTCAAATCAATCCACACTTTTTATTTAACGCGATTAACAATATTCGGGCGCTTATTCTTGAAGACTCGATGAAAGCACGAGACATGCTGGCAAATTTGTCGCAAGTAATGCGTCATACAATGCAGATTGATCGCAACCAAGTTATCAACTTTAACGACGAAATAGCAGTAGTTGAACAATATATAGCGCTTAATAAACTTCAGTTTGAAAATAAACTCAGCGTTCAATATGATATTGATCCGTCTACAAAAATGTTGCCATTGCCGCCAATGATATTACAACTCCTTGTTGAGAATGCTATTAAACACGGCATTAGTAAACTCAAACATGGTGGCGAGATAGTGATTCGTAGTGCAATAGTCGACGAACAATGGCTTATTGCCGTCGAAAATAGCGGAGAGCTATTAGTGAATCAATCAAACTCTACCCACACTGGAATAGGAATAAATAACATCAAACAACGATTGGCATTAATGTATGGAGAGAAATCGACTCTATCATTAGCGTCATCATCAATCGGTGTAAAAGCAACGATTACAATTCCCCTAAATAATTAGAAAAACATAACTATGATAAAAGTAATGATTGTCGAAGATTCAAGATTGGCTCGTCTTGAATTAAAGTCTCAGATCAAACACATTGATTACCTGTCCTGTGTTGCTGAAGCGGAAAACATCGAACAAGCAATAATAAAATATAACGAATTCAAGCCACAGCTTGTCTTTTTGGATATTGATTTACCTGATGGCAGTGGCTTTGATTTTCTTACGCAGTTAGACAATCCACCTCAAGTGATTTTTACGACCGCTTATCAAGAGTTTGCTTTGAAAGCATTTGAACAAGATGCCATTGATTATTTACTTAAACCATTCACTCAAGAACGGCTCATAAAAGCATGTGAACGACTTAAAACGACTCACCAACACGAGTCCAATCAACAGTCTGAAGAAATGATGTCCCTTGATAGCCAATTTTTTGTGAAAGACGGACACCGTTGCCATCTCGTGACGTTAGCCAATGTAGAACGATTTGAAGCCATGGGAAACTACACTAAAGTGTATTTCGACCAGCAAAATCCTTTGGTTTATCGCACGCTGTCTCAAATAGAACAACGGTTGCCAAAAAATAATTTTTTCCGAATAAGCCGCCAAAATATCATTCAACTCAGCGCGGTCAAAAAAGTGGATTTATGCAGCTCTGGCGGCTTAGAACTAACACTCAATAGTGACGCAAAAGTTGAAGTGTCACGTAGACAAACAAGCTTATTCAAATCAATGTTCGCGTTATAGTTTCAATCAAATTTACAACTTACGGCCGACTCGCTCTCATACGCAGAAAACTAGCGAAGCGCGGCTTGCCTTTTTTAGTGATACCGTAATATTGATAAGTGACCAGAGAGCCAATCGGTGGTGGGTTCTGTCTGAGTTCATCACTTAGCCCCGAGCCCAATTTAAATCGAATCCCACTGTCAGTTTCCATCAACATAGCCCCAAGCATTCCTTGATATTTTCCTCGGCCTTCAATGTGTTCAACGACACGGGCTTCTGCGTTATACACTTTCTTTAGTTTTAATAGGTTTTTACTGCGTTTGTGTTCATAACGCGCCTGTTTATGATGCAACATTAAGCCTTCACCCTCTTGCGCTTCCACATCATCTAACCATTGATGCAACTGGCGTTTATTGGCGAGCTGTTTTTGGGCAATGAAGAATAAAAAAGGAGAGGTGCTTTCATTAACAATTTGTCGTAACTGCTCATAACGCTCAGCGAATGTTTTTGATGACATCGGTAAATCGAACACCTGAAATGTCACCGACTTCCATTTAATGTCATCTGCTATGTTGCGACGAACAATTGCAGACACATCATCAAATCGATTTCTAGCGATCCACAATTCGCCATCAAGTGCTTGTTTAGGGAACCCGTTAGTAAACCAACTTGGCGTACTAATAATATGTCCTCCTCGCGTAATTAAATGTTGCCCACTCCAACGCGCTCTAACACCATCGAGTTTTTCACTCACAAGATAATCACTAATAACGATATTCGTTTGATAACGACTCGCTAATTGAATATCGGGTTTAGGCAGCCGTTTTTCTAACGCCAAACATAAATTCGACAACAAAATACATACAATAAAAACACTGCTTTTAATCGAATATCTCATGCATTTTCCTCTCTAGTTTTTTGAAGATGCATTTGAGTATAGATGACGGCAAACAACAGCAAGGAAATATTCAGAGCCAATAATTTCTATCTGCTCACCTCTTCTAATCGATATTTTCCATAAATCACAACTCCTTCACCTTTTTTCCTCGTTTGGGCATGTATTTGAAAGTCACTCCAGTAAGGTGTTTCGATACACCCAACTACTATTTATAAAAATACCAAGGATAATAAATAATGAATCACTCGCTTAAAATACTAGCGCTATGTCTGTTGCCTTTTGGGCAATCAATGGCTCAATCGTCAGTCAATCAACTATCACATAAATCGTTACATGAAGATGGATGTATTACGCCCGATTCGTCATCCACCAGCCAACATACAATCTTAAACAACTTACGAAAACAGGTTCAATTTCTCAACGCTGACAACACAACGTTTTCGCTTGAACAGCGCATGAAAGCATTGAACGTCAGCGCTGTTTCGATTGCTGTCATTAAGAACAATAAAATCGATTGGAGCTCCGCTCATGGTGTTACCACTGCGGGTACTTCGGCAAAAGTAACCTGCCGAACTGTATTTCAAGCCGCTTCACTCTCAAAACCTATCGCCATGATGGGGGCATTAAAAATGGCTGAGAAAGGAGTCATTGATCTTGATAAGAACATTCAAAGTTACCTGACAGATTTTCAACTACCTCAAGGCAAACAAACATCAGATAATCCAGTCACTTTTAGAAATATCCTCAATCATACCTCCGGCCTTAACTCAGGTGGTTATTGGGGATATGGTCAAGACGAAGCCATTCCTTCAGATTTAGATATCGTAAAAGGGGTTACACCAACAAACTCCGATCCATTAGCCGTACTTGCACCACCAGCCACTCAATTACGATATTCAGGCGCTGGGTACACCTTGGCAGAAATTGCAATGCAAGATATCTTTAAGCAGCCGTTTGAGAGCATCATGAAACAATGGATAATCGATCCAAGCAACATGACGACAGCTGATTTCACGCAACCGGTTAATAGACAAAAGCATCAATCAATTGCTCACGGCCATCAAGCCAATGGTATAACAGTGAAAGGCGGATGGCGTAATCATCCAGAACAAGCAGCCGCTGGATTATGGACAAATGCCAATGATCTGGCGCTGTTTCTTTCTGAAATAAGTAAAGGATATCGCGGCAACAGTGCGGTATTTTCTAAAAATGTAATCAATGAATTATTTACTCAAGAAATAGAAAATCATTTTTATGGATTTCGTACATTAGCCACTGGCGATAACCTAGCTATTGCTCACTATGGCGGTACACAAGGCTATCGAAGCGCGATGGTATTAGATGTTACTACAGGTAACGGCGCCGTAGTTCTCACCAACTCAAATGATGGCTCATTATTAACTGGTGACATTCTTCGCTCTTTAGCAAAGCACTATCAATGGCCATACCTTAACGCGATATTTGTAAACCGAAATCTAATAGATAAAAGCTCTCAACAGTTCTTTATTGGTCAATATGAGTTCAAAAAACAAAACTGGAAAATAGATGTTATTTACAACGAACATACTAATAAACTTTCTATTATCTTTCCTAATAAAGACAACTACCCACTAACGGCGACTGACAAAGCAACTCACCATTTCATTCATGAAGACACAGGCGTGGAAGCTGAGTTTTCAGACAGTAATGGCAACGTTGAAATTACGCTTTATGGTCAAACAGGAATTAGAGTATCCAAATAGAATAACGGGCATGAATCGACACAACATGATTTATGCCCTGCGCTATAAAAAATACAATTATTTGAATTTTTTAGTTCTGCTACACTAGTCCTGCGAACATTAAGAAGAAGAGATAATCTATGCAGCGCCCGCCACTCAAACAAGCGAAAAGTATCGATAACGTATTTAATAGCGCTTATTGGCACCTCAATCAACAAGATTTTACCATTGGCGAAATCCACGCCAAGCTAGCCCGTAAAACGGACAATGTTGAATGGATAGAAACGGTACTTGCTCATCTCATTGAACACAAATACCTGAAAAGTGATCTGGAGTTTGCAATACGTTTTTGCGAATCTGCCTTTAGTAACGACACTGGTGTTAGTGCAATTCAACGAAAATTAAAAAAGCGTGGTATAAAATCGAATGATATTGAAACAGCTCTAGAACAAGTCATTAACGAAAATGAGATAGATTTTAATGACATGGCCACGAATAGATTACTGTCTCGATTTGTCACCTTTGAAGGGATAAGCCGAGAGAAAGTATATACACAGATGACCTCTCGTGGTTTCTCCCGTGCTCAAATAGACTACGCACTATCCCAACATCCAGAACAAGACTCTTTACGTAGCAAAATGGCCATCAAGGCTGACAAAGCAGAACTATCAACTGAAATAGTAAAACTGTACCGAAAAGGTAAAGGACAAACACTCATTCGCAGTGAACTTAAACAACGCTTAATTGACGTGAGTGAGTTTGAAGAAACGCTATACCAACTTGAACTCGCCGGCGATATAGACTTCTACCAAAGCTGTACAGAGCAATTGGCTAAAAAACACTACGACTTATCTAATTTCAAAGAAAAATCAAAAGCTTACGCATATCTTTCTCGTAAAGGTTTTACCAGCGATGAAATAAAAGAAACGCTCTCACCAACGTCAGAATAATACTTTAACGCCAGTGAGATAACATCGTAAAATTCGCGAGTTTAGCTCAGTTCAATCACTATTTTATTCAATCGGCGTAATCGTGTTTCTTCTTTCTTGGCATCATTAATGGCAATCGCATACTCTTTTTTATGTGAATAACTCAACGTTTCCCATTTACTCAAGCCCGCATCAGTTTCAGCAAGCCGCTCAGCTAAAACAGCTGGAATTTCAATTTCTCTCGGCGCGTCATCAAATACCAAGGTTATCTCAACATCATTATCGACATCAACGCTAGAAGCCTCTAAATGACTTTTTCGAAAGGGCACGAAAATTTTGCCTTTCATCGACGATATCGTGCTGCGATATTCATAATCATTGAGCTTAACGACTACTGGCGCTCTAACTTTACCAAATACAGCTTTGGGATCAAACGGCACTGGAATGGCGGTTAAGTTGCCCTCTTTAATAATTCGACAGGTATAGGTTTCTTGCTTACTCATTATTACCAAACTCCTAACTGTTATCATTGCAACTGATGAACACAGAAAATTAAATGCGTTACCTTGAAAAGCAATATAATAAACCATTTGATTACCTAAACAAATTCAAGGTCGCTAACGTTCTACAAACTCACCAAAAGTAATGTTCAGCAGAACAATAAGACTCTCCCCGTCAAATACTTTCACTTACCACGGACTCAATATTCAACTTGAGATGTCCATCGCCGAAATGCAACGTATCCGAAACTGCTCCATGATATAGTTAGTTTGTTTTAGAAAAACGCTGAGAGAAATAGAAAAGAATGGCACCTTATGTACAATTTCATTTAGCACTAACGCTATTATTAGTCGCTAGTTTTAGTAGTTCAGCTCAGCCGCTAATAAAAAACGAAGTTTTGTGTATCCCTGACTCCCCTCCCTATTCAGGAAAATCATTGCAATATAATGGGCCGCTGGCCGAACTTATTGTTGATTCATTGAAAATGTCTAACATAGAACTCACGCTTATTTCACCTCCATGGGCAAGAATTATGCGCACAGCAAAAGATGCTAAATGCATAATCGCCGGACTGTGGCCAACAGCGCAAAGAAAGGAGCACTTTTACTTTTCAACAAAGCCCGTCATCAAACAAACGTTAGGGCTATACGTCGAGAAACACAGGCAACTTTCAGATATTAGCAATGGAACACTTGCGCTACAGCGCTCAACGTATTTAAGTAAAAATATGCCTAAAAAAGCTTGGAAGTTCTATGATGTGAGATCAATAAAGCAAGGGGCTCAGATGTTGGCTTTATCAAGAGTTGACGCGTTATATGCCGAAGTGGGTCGGATGAATTATTTACTATCAAAAAATGACGACTTAGCCAAAAAAATTAAACTCTCAAGCCCCATTATTGAACATGTTTATGGGTATTTAGCTGTCTCTAAAAAACACAAAAATGGCAGAGAAATCATAAAAGCACTAGATAAAAATATCGAAAAGGCTTTTTTACAAATAAAAAGCCCAGAGATTAAATATTTAAATTTGAGCAATGACCTCACAGACTAAATGCATAACATAACCTGTCCCCCCAAATTGGAAGGCAGGCAACGATTAGCCGCAACATTGTGCTCTATCTGTTCGCTTTATTTCTTCTCATCATCACACTCAACACGTGGTCTTTTTTAATCAATCGGTGATACAGAGCAGCACCAATATGAAGCCCTATCAATACCAAAAGAGTTAAAATTGCCGAGTGATGTAATTCTCGCATGAATGCAAATGCTTCAGGACTAAACTGGTTAGCGTCACTTACACTGCTGGCATTAAAATTGGCAAAGACCATCACAGGCAATTTATGTAAATTGGCCGTCAAATAACCAGTCATTGGGACGACAATCATCATGAGATATAGTCCACCGTGAACCACACCGGCAACCACCTTCTGCCAACCAGTTAAGCCATTATCAGGTTGAGGATCGCGCTTAATAAAACGTTTGGTAATTCTAAGCAATAGTAATATTGAGATGATAGTGCCAATGGTCGAGTGACCAACTAACATCTCTAATCGCTCTGCTTGAGTAAGATCAGGATTAAAACCAATAAACGCAAATAACATCAACAAAATTAAAAATGCCATAGACCAATGCAATAAGCGATAAGATAAATCGTAGTGTTCAATAGACTGTTTCATGAAGTTCCTATAATCCAGTAAGTGAAAATAATTAGTTAAATAATGATATTTAGCTATTGTGTCTGTTATTTAAAATTAGATAATTAACTACTTTTACATAATATTGTTTTTATATATGAACAATGATCTAAATCAGATACGTATTTTTCAGCAAGTTGCAGAATTAGCCAGCTTTACCAAAGCCGCAGAAGTGCTTGGTATTGAAAAATCCACGGTAAGTACCAAAATAAATCACCTTGAATCCAGACTCGGTATTCGGTTGTTGCAACGAACAACTCGCTCTGTGAGCCTCACCGAAGCTGGCCAGCAATACCTTGCTTACTGTCAACAAGCATTAGATGCTTTGAAAGAAGGCGACGACTATATTTCTGAATTAAGCAATGTCCCCACTGGTCGATTAAGAATTTCGACGCCTCATCACCTCGTTGAATTCACTATGGATAGTGTATTTTCTCCCTTTTTAAAACGTTACCCCGAGGTGCAACTTGAAATTTTTGAGAGTAATCAAAAAGTAGATCTCATCAATGAAAAGTTCGATCTAGCTATTCGATCAGACTTCGAAACAATCAACGATAGCAGCCTGATCTATCGTAAATTATTCAGTCGTGAGTGGGTATTAGTCGCGAGTAAGGCATTTATTGCAGAACATGGGCGACCGAAAGATATTAGCGCGTTAAAACGACTACCAAGTATCGGAACAACAGCGCTTGGCGCCAACCAATCGAACAGCGACGAGTTTCATTGGCAGGGGCAAAAAATCAAACTCCGCCACCGATTTGCAGTCAACAATATCATTGCGGTCAAAAAAGCAATGCTTAATCACTTAGGTATGGCGTTGATTCCCTACACGATGATTAAGCAGGACTTAGCCCTTGGTCATGCAGAAATACTGCTCGATGACGCGAAGATAGCGAACACATCGCTATATATGATCTATCCATCACGTACAGGGCAACCAGCGAAACTGAAAGCGCTAGTTAATACGTTTACTGAATGGGCGCAAGAGTTTAAATAATTCGAACAAAGCCTGTCTGAAAGGTGTCGCTATCAAGATGGTGTCGGGTGATACTTTATTGATAAGCGCTACAAGATCATTTCACACAATAAACTAGTCAGATATAACGTTATATTATAACATTACAATAAAAACGTAATGAGATAATAACAATTGTGAATAGTCCCAAATTACCTGTTACCGTCCTATCTGGATTTTTAGGAGCAGGAAAAACAACCGTACTAAGTCATATCCTCAATAACCGCGAAGGCAAGAAAATCGCGGTTATTGTTAATGATACGAGTGAAATTAACATTGATTCTGCCACGATAAAAAATGAAGTCTCCCTCAATCGTAGCGATGAAAAGCTGGTTGAAATGAGCAATGGCTGTATTTGCTGCACCCTGCGTGAAGATCTTCTGCTAGAAGTCGAGAAGCTCGCAAAAGAGGGGCGATTTGATTACTTAGTGATTGAGTCAACAGGCATATCTGAGCCCCTCCCTGTCGCTGAAACCTTCACTTTTTCCGACGAAGACGGCGTATCGTTATCAGACATCGCCACATTAGACACCATGGTAACGGTGGTTGATGCCGTTAACTTTTTAAAAGATTACGACCAAGCCAAATACTTACAA
>MPDF01000031.1 GCA_001874365.1 Gammaproteobacteria bacterium MedPE
AAATGCTGAAATTTAAACCAATTGTAAGGTATTAACCATCACTAGTGATGCGAGAAATCAAACTCTCTAACACGTCACTGGCTTCGTCTGTTGGAATTTGACAGGTTCCTGCGGCGTCATGACCGCCACCGTTGTTTTCAAGCATCAAATCACCGACATTGGTTTTAGATGAACGGTCAAAAATTGATTTACCCGTAGCGAAGACAATATTTTGCTTTTTAAAGCCCCACATTTGATGGATAGAAATATTACATTGAGGGAACAGTGCATAAATCAAAAATCGATTACCCGCATAGATAACATCTTCATTACGCAAATCTAACACGACAAGGTTTTTATGGACCGCACTGCAACGCTCTACTTGCTCTTTGAACAAGCTTTGCTGTTCTTGATATAAATTTACACGTTCTTGAACATCAGCTTGTTTCATGATGTCTTCAATGCTGCTTTTACGACACAGGTCAATCAACTCCATCATCAATTGATAGTTAGATATTCTAAATTCTCTGAATCGCCCTAACCCTGTGCGGGCGTCCATGATGAAATTAAGAAGATCCCAACCTTGAGGATGAATGACTTCATCCATACTAAACTGCGCTGAATCTCCTTTATCAACCGCTTCCATCATACTATCCCATGACGCTGGAAATGATCGATGACCGCCGTAATATTGCCAAACCACACGAGCAGCAGACGGTGCTTGCGCATCAATGACATGGTTATTAAGTCCTTTGTCATTACGCTTTGTTTCTGATAAATGATGGTCAAACGCAATATGAACGCTGGAGACATAAGGAAGATTCGTCGAAATATCGTTGTTAGTGACTTCTACTTTTCCATCTTGCATATCCTTAGGATGAACGAAAAGTATATCGTCTACTAACTCTAAATGCTTCAGTAGTACTGCTGATACCAAGCCATCGAAATCACTACGCGTTATTAATCGAAATTTACCTGAGGCCATGCAACCATTCTCCTTTACTACTTTGACTTATAAAACTTTCCAATTAAAACCCATTATTACCCCATACAATGATTTACAACAAGCAGTTTTTTATCGTAGACAATACTCAAAAAACAAAAAAGCCAATGATAAATCATTGGCTTAGCATCACTAATCTAAAATTAATTAGAATTTAAAGATCGCTGAGAGCTGTAGGTAATCAGAACTTACTTCTTCGGTCCCATCATCATCTTGGGTGAATCGGCCATATTCCATGCCGACTGATAATTTATTGGTTAACGCTTTGAAATAGTTAACACCAAACTGGGAACGGTTTCGATTTGTTAACTCTGTATCTGCATTGGCATAATAGATAGATGAACGGTCACCTTCGTTCCAGAAATGACGATAAGCCACTGTAAATGCCGTTTGCTTTTCGTATTCGCCATTCACCAACGCCGTTGATGTAACCACACCAACATAACGGCCAGTCTGACCACCGTGAAGTTGGAAACGGATATCATCTTTTCCACCGGCTTTTATGCGACCAGCGATAGAGTAGCCAACGCCTGTTTCGCTACTCACGTCTGAATCAACTTTCTGAAGCAGTGCACCAACAGATACATTACCCCAATCTCCTTTGAAAGTATATTTACCGACCAGATCAGGGACGTTGTCATTCGCGGTACTAGCCGTATTACCATTAATGTCGCTGCCCCACGTTTCTGGGTTTTCAATAGCCACTTGGAAATTACCATTGGTATAACGGATCTGCCCCTGACGCACGAACGCTAAGCCCATCGTCCCGCCGGCAAAATCTACTGCTTCAGGAATTGCCGTTAAGTTCATAAAGGTTGACCATGTTTGACCCATCAACCATTTGTCATATTTAATGAATGCATGACGTAATCTTGGGTGTGAAGAATTCGAGATCACTTCATTACCGCCACCGCCATAAAAATCCATTTCAATAAACGCCATGACATCGCCATGGGTATATTTTGTATTGAATCGAGATTCTTTCGCATGGATCTTAAATTGGCTAGCATCAGCGCTCGGAGTTCCAGAACCAATCCAATAATCACGGTAAGCAACGTCACCAGTCACATAACGGGCATCAGCTTTTAAATAACCACCAAACTCGATTGAGTCTTTATCTGTTAGCTCGATTTTGTAGCCCGCTTGCGCTGTAGTTGCAGCGGTCGCGAGTGCAACGGTCATTGCTATTTTATTTAGTTTTAGTTTTTTTAATAACACGTTTTCTTTCTCCTTGATTAGGTGTGATTAAATATCAAGCAAAGACTATAGCTTTAAAATACGCAAAAAGTCGTAAGACCTTGGTCGTATATGGCTATTTGTAATAAGAATGTTAATAAATTTAAGTTATAAGTAATAAATTCAATAACTTATCAGGAACGATATTTAAGGTTCATTACTTGATCAAACTGGAGTTTACGCAAAGGTAAGACTAATGGCTAATGAATAACATTGAATTTTTTGAAGTGGTGGGCCATGAAGGATTCGAACCTTCGACAAATGGATTAAAAGTCCACTGCTCTACCAACTGAGCTAATGGCCCAACTCTGGGATATTCTGTATTGGTGGGTCATGAAGGATTCGAACCTTCGACAAATGGATTAAAAGTCCACTGCTCTACCAACTGAGCTAATGACCCAACAGGGTATACATATTGATTGGTGGGCCATGAAGGATTCGAACCTTCGACAAATGGATTAAAAGTCCACTGCTCTACCAACTGAGCTAATGGCCCAACAGGGTATACTATATTGATTGGTGGGCCATGAAGGATTCGAACCTTCGACAAATGGATTAAAAGTCCACTGCTCTACCAACTGAGCTAATGGCCCGCATCACTATTTCTAGCTATCAATATATACTGCTGGTGTAAATTCATTATTGGTGGGCCATGAAGGATTCGAACCTTCGACAAATGGATTAAAAGTCCACTGCTCTACCAACTGAGCTAATGGCCCAATAATGAGTTTACTAAGCAAGAATGAATTTGGTGGGCCATGAAGGATTCGAACCTTCGACAAATGGATTAAAAGTCCACTGCTCTACCAACTGAGCTAATGGCCCGATTTACTAACCGAGGCTATTCAAATTCAATAATTAACGTTTGGTGGGCCATGAAGGATTCGAACCTTCGACAAATGGATTAAAAGTCCACTGCTCTACCAACTGAGCTAATGGCCCAAACGTTAGGTTACAAGTAAAGTGCTTTCCATCTCCCTTGCAACGGGCGCTAATAATACTGATTAATAATTTTAGCGCAACCTATATTTTTAACTTTTTTGTTTAATTGGTAACTTTTCGAACGACTCGACATTTTTTAGATTACAAAAGCAACAATTGTCCTAAAAAATGTCTATAACACATCGCCAATCAACAAGTTTTTAGAATTAACGTAATCCCTTTAATCGTGTCTTAGCAATTTGAGCCGCTGACGAATCACCGTATTCTTTTACCGTTTGCTGATATAAAGCACGTGCTTTATCTAATGCATTTTCATCTTGAGCAATTTTTGCCAATTTAACGAGTGCATCGCCACGTTTAATCGATTCAGGAAATTGACTCACTAAAGATTCAAACTGAATTTTAGCCGCTTCTTTATTACCTTTTGTAATATAAAGCTGACCTAACCAATAATGAACATTAGATAAGTAGGACGAATCGGGATAGTCAGTTTGGTATTGCTTGAACTTTTCAATGGCTTCATCGAACTTTTTATCTTTGAGTGCAAGATTTAAAGCAAATTCATAAGCACCACTCTCAGATAATGGTGTCGCAACAACAGGGTTACTTGGGTCATCGATGATTACTTGCGGTGTTTGGGCTGCACTATTTACCTTCGTAAGCAGTTTATCTACTTCTTGGTAAAGTTCGCGTTGGCGTTGCAAGATTTGATTCAAACGATGTTCTTGTGTCTCATTTAAGCCGCGAAGTTCATTCAATTCTTGTTGGAGGCTATCGATATGCTGCTGCATCTCGAGTTGAGTCTTGCCTTTTTGCACCAACATTTGCTCTAACGCTGCAATTCGTTGGTCTGGGGAAGTGGATAAGTCGACGACATTGGCGGTTTGCGCGGCTGCGCTCCCCGCCATTAAGAGACCTAATGCAATGATATTTTTCATTAGTTCTTAATTTTTAGTTGATTAGTATACTAATACTGCACGACGGTTTTTAGCAAAACCAGACTCTGTGCGGCTGTTATCTAATGGCTTTTCTTCACCGTAAGAAACTGTTTCGATTTGTGATGCATTAACACCTAAACCTTCTAAGTAACGGCTAACGGCTTTAGCACGACGTTCGCCAAGTGCGATATTGTACTCTGGAGTACCACGCTCATCAGCATGACCTTCCACCAGTACTTTAACACTTGGGTTAGCGCGTAAGTATGCAGCGTGTGCATCTAAAAGTGCTGAGAATTGGCTTGATACATTAGACGTATCGAAATCGAAGTAAACGATATGTTCTTTGCGTAATTCTTGTAATGCTAAGCGCTGTTTCTCTTGTGGCGTCATCTCTTTAACCATACCACCCGTTTGAACGACTGTCTCAGTCGTTTGCTCTTGGCTAGTTTGGTTTGTTTCATTGGCGTCGCTATCCGCTGTTGACGTTGAACCACATGCCGCAAGTGCAAACATTGGAATGGCTACAGCAATCCCCTTAACAATTTTATTTAAACGCATTATCCGTTCCTTTAGTTATTCAATTAGTTTTTCAAATTAATAAATATATGGTGACCATGCTGGTGCTTTTATCTCACCATCACGAACCGGTAATCTAGCCTTAAATCGGCCATCAATGGACACCAGTCCTAACACTTGTTGTCCACGATAAGTCGTCCCGTAGATAATCATACTACCATTAGGGGCAATACTCGGTGACTCATCTAATCGTGTTTTAGTCAAAACTTGTAAACTGCTCGTTCGCAAATCTTGCTTGGCGATATGATACTTGCCTCGCGTGCGATTCACCATGACTAATTCATCATTTTTCGGCGAAATCGAGCCGCCGAGATTCATTTCGCCGTCAAAAGTTATGCGTCGAATACGTCTCGAGTCTAAATTTACTTGATAAATCTGTGGTTTACCACCTCTCTCGGAGGTAAATACTAAATTTTTTCCGTCTGGTGACCAGCTAGGTTCCGTATCAATCGCACGATTCTTGGTAATTCGGGTGACCACTTTAGTCGCTAAATCCAGAGTATACAAATCTGGATTGCCATCTTTTGACAATACCATGGCTAGCTTTTTACCGTCCGGCGAAAACCGTGGTGCACTATTAATGCCTTTAAAGCCACTGACCTTTTCACGCTGTTGAGTATAAATATCCTGAATAAAAATCTGTTGGCGTTTATTCTCAAATGATACATAAGCGAGCTTCGTTCCATCAGGCGACCAAGAAGGCGACATCAACGGCTCACGTGAGCGAAGAATTTCAACTTCATTATGACCATCAAAATCACTGATCATGAGTCGATACTTATAATCTAGACGCTCGCGGTTTACTAAAACATAGGCTATTTTTGTACGAAATGCGCCACGCTCACCGGTGAGTTTTTCATAAACCACATCACTAATTCGATGAGCGTATTGTCTAAACTCTTGTGCTGAAATAACTGTCTCTCGCGAATCTAAAACATGGGCATTTGAGCTGACTAATTGTCCGTTCTGAAGTACCTGACCGTTTGCTTTGCTTGCGTTAGCGCTTAAAACATCGATGAGTTCAAATCCAACAACATAACGACCGTCTTTAAATGGCTTAATAGTTCCAACGACCATGGCCTCTATACCAAGTTTGGCCCATTGATCGTAATTGATCTCACCATCAGTTGACGGCTGAGATGGCATGGAAAAAACAGCAGACGGATTAAATCGACCACTAAAGCGTAAATCGTTGGCAACGACACTCGCCAGCTCTTGTGGCTTGGGGCCCGTGCCTTGCCATTTAAAAGGAACAACTGCAATTGGGCGTGCACTGTTAACCCCTTCTGTAATTACAATGTCAATGGCTGCTTGTGCGGGTTGTGTCATCACTAGGCCTGCGAGCAGGCAATATTTTACAATTGATTTCATTAATCGAACTCTGGTTGAACTGTTAGGTTAATTTCTTTTAGTTTTGCGTACACTTGTGGATCTTTAGATACGGGTAATGTATCCGCTTTACGCACCGCGGCGATAGCCGATTGACACACAATCGAGTCACCTGACACGCGGTTTACTTGCGTAACGAAACCTGACGATGCTAAACGAATGTTAATAACACATTCTTTCCCCTTCATGCTCTGATCAGTGACCCAATGACGTTTTATAGTCGCTGATATTAGGCTGGTGTACTTCTGTATTTCAGACATTACTTTCGCTTGACGCGCTTTTGCAAGCGATGCTTGTTCTGCTTCCAGCTCTTTAGCCAATGCATCTTCCCGTGCTTTTTGCTCACGAGCAGCTTTTTCTTTTGCCAGTTTTTCTTTGCGAATGCGCTCAGCTTTCGCTTTAGCAGCTTTTTCTGCCGCTACCCGTTTGGCTTTTGCGTCAGCGGCCGCTTTTTCCTGACGAATACGTTCATCTTTAATACGTTTTGCTTTGGCAGCCTCTACTTTTTGCTTCGCTTTGGCCTTTTTGATTGCATCATCTGACGCTTTCTTTTGTTTAGCCGCGTCATCACGTGCTTTCTTGGCTGCACGGTCTGCTGCTCGTTTTTCAGCCTGTTTCTTCTTGCGCTGGCGTTCTAACTCTTTAATGCGTTTTTGTTCATCTTTTAATTTCTTTTGACGCCGTTGCTCGGCCTTTTTCGCGTCAGCTTTTTCTTTCTTGAGGCGCTCTACTTGCTTTTGTACATCTGCATTATTAACCATTGCGGCTTGTACGATAGGTTTGTCGTTGGCGAGCGACACTTCAAGCGTTGGTTTTTTAGGTGGCGTAATAATCGCTCCCGCGACTAATCCACCGACAAGGACCACATGCAGAGTAACAGACGATAACGCCGCTTTTACAACGTTTGTTTCATTAGACATTACTACGTTAACCCTCTATCGGATCTGTCATTAGGCCAACCGACGGCGCACCCGCACCTTGTAGCGTAACCATCAGTTGTAATATATGATCGTAAGATACTGTTCTATCGCCTTTAACCATCACAGGCGTTTCAGGATTCAGTTGTAAATGTGCAGCTACCAAATCAGCAAGTTCCTGTTGAGTTAGCTCTTCTCGCGGGTTATCCCCCACGGTTAAATAATAAGTACCGTCAGCTTTAACCGATGCAATTAACGGCACGCTTTTCTCTTCTGGTAACGCCTTAGCAGTTGCCTGTGGTAAGTCGACTTTCACTCCTTGCACAACCACGGTAGCAGTAGCCATAAAGATTATCAGTAACACTAACATTACATCGATATAAGGCACCACATTGATGTCCGAATTTAAACGTCTTTTCTTACGTTGATATTGCATGACTACTGTCCTGCTTTGTCTGTGTTTGCATAAGCTTCACGTTGTAAAATAGAAGAGAACTCTTCCATAAAGTTCGCATAGCTGTTCTCTAGCTTATCAACCGTTGTCGAAAACTTGTTATACGCAATAACGGCTGGAATCGCTGCGAATAATCCCATTGCCGTTGCTATCAGTGCTTCTGCAATACCCGGTGCGACCATTTGTAGCGTCGCCTGTTGAACAGCACCAAGGGCAATAAATGAATTCATAATGCCCCATACCGTGCCGAATAGCCCAACATAAGGCGAAATTGATCCAACAGTCGCTAAGAATGAAAGGTTGTGTTCCAAACGATCAATTTCACGTGATAATACCACACGCATTGCACGATGGGAGCCAGCAATAATTGCATCAGGAGTTGAAGAAGATGACTGACGAAGACGGGCAAATTCTTTAAAGCCCGCACTAAACATCTGTTCTACACCGCCATTACTACTCGCTCGTGCCGACAGTTCTTTATAGATCGATGATAAATCTGCACCACTCCAAAATTTATCTTCAAATTTCTTTAGACTCGTTTTAGCACTATTAAGCAACGCACGTCGTTGAAAGATAACCGTCCAAGAAACGACGGAGGCGAGTAATAATGCAAGCATTACAAGTTGGACTAAAAGACTGGCTTCTAAAAATAGATCAATAAACGATAACTCAGCTTGCACGCTGTAACTCCTTTAAAATAAGACTTGGGATGGCTGTTGGTTTCATTTTTTCCAACGCAACCGAGACAACTACGACACGCGCAGTACTCAACAGGTTCCCATCAATGGTGGTAATTTTTTGTTTAAAAACAATACTGGCACGTTTCAATTGCGCTATTTCAACGGTTACAATTAACTGATCGTTAAAACGCGCAGCCACTAAATAGTCAAGTTCACACTTTCGTACTACAAATGCTAATCCTTGATCTAGAAGAACATCCTGTTCGAAGCCAAGTTTACGCAGGTATTCAGTGCGTGCTCTCTCATAAAAGTTAAGATAATTTGAATGATAAACGACACCACCGGCATCAGTGTCTTCATAATAAACGCGCACGGGGAACTCAAAAATCATAGGACAAACTAAAAAACTAAAATTAACCGCTGAAACTACTATAGAAACAGCTATGTATCAACATTTGAGACACTCAATCGACCAAAATAATTACAAAGCGCCGAAATTCTTATAAAACAGCAACATTCCCTTACATTTCTAGACTAAATTCATACGAGCGTTTAACTCAATGAGAACTGCATCACATTTACATAACAATAAGTAATTAACGTTCATTGCATGACTATGCAAAGATTATGATTAACCTGAGCTAAACCGCGTCTAAACGCCAGATAGATATTCAATACGCGAGCATAGCATTACTAAAACTAATGCGAAGTCGGAGTTTTTCTTGTTTGAAGTGCCGTTAAGAATTACGTACTATAGCGCCATCTCGAAAGACGCTCTTGTTACTGTCTTTCAGGTTAGTGTGATACTAACCAGTTATCTCTCGTTGTTGAGTTACTTAACTTCCTATTTGACCATTATCGGTCATTTAAGCCCACTGCCTTTTTAGTGGGCTTTTTTTTGTCTAAAATTTGCCAAATAATTGGTCAACGCTAAAAATGTTATTTTAATTGATAACTGAAATAAGCGAATAGACTAATCAAATTCAGCCTATTCATTGACATCCAAGGACAATAATACTAATTAACGATCTAATCAGTTGATTTGGCCGATAAGCCAAAGTGCAGATAGGTTTGCGCAGTTGCGATACGGCCGCGATGCGTACGTTGAATAAAGCCTTGCTGAATCAAAAACGGTTCAATCACATCTTCTAACGTTTCTTTGTCTTCGCCAATAGCGGCTGCTAAGTTGTCTAAGCCGACTGGGCCACCGTCAAATTTCTCAATGATGGTCATTAACATTTTTCTATCCATAAAGTCGAAACCTTGATTATCGACGTCAAGTACCGACAACGACTCCTTAGCCACCTGTTCGTTGATAGCACCATCAAAACTCACCTGTGCAAAATCACGAACTCGGCGTAACAATCGATTAGCAATACGCGGTGTGCCGCGCGAGCGTCTTGCAATTTCAGTTGCGCCCATTTTATCAATACTTACTTCAAGTTGCCCTGCACTGCGAGTAACTATATCCGTAAGCTGCTCCACTGTATAAAACTCTAACCGCAGTGGAATACCAAAACGAGCACGCAGTGGAGACGTCAATGAACCCGCTCGTGTTGTCGCGCCAATCAGGGTAAATGGTGGTAATTCTAATTTAATTGAACGTGCTGCTGGCCCCTCACCAATCATGATATCTAATTGATAATCTTCCATTGCGGGATATAGAATTTCTTCAACGACAGGACTCAAGCGGTGAATTTCATCAATAAATAGAATATCACCATGCTCAAGATTAGTGAGCAGCGCGGCTAAATCCCCTGCTTTTTCAAGTACAGGCCCTGACGTTGTTTTAACATTAACATCCATTTCGTTCGCAACAATATGAGCCAACGTTGTTTTACCCAATCCCGGCGGGCCATACACCAACATATGATCTAAAGCTTCGTCGCGTAATTTTGCCGCTTTAATAAATATACGCAGCTGCGCTTTAGCGTCTGTTTGCCCCGTGTAATCATCGAGCATTTTTGGACGCATCGCACGATCGATACTGTGCTCCGTATCGTCCATGGTATCTGCTTGGATGAGTCGATCTGCTTCTATCATACGCTATCTACTTTTATAACTGTTATATCATCGATTTAAGAGCAGCTTTAATCAGTGCTTCGCTGTCCATCTCAGGCAACTTGACTTTCTTAACTACTTTAGTGGCTTGAGCTTGTTTATAGCCTAATGCTAGCAGCGCATCAATGGCATCTTGTTCTACATCAATGGCTTCTATAAAGGTCGACCCTAAGTTTTCTTGCGGCAGTGACAAATCGCCAAGCTCATTTTGCTGATTTAGTGTGAAGTTTTTGAGACGATCTTTTAATTCAATAATCAAACGCTCAGCAGTTTTTAACCCAATACCCGGTAACTTAACGAGCGCATTAGCGTCATTATTTGCAACGATATTAACAAATTCAGCCGCCGACAACCCAGATAAAATCGCCAAGCCTAATTTCGGACCAACACCATTGGCTTTAATGATTTGTCTGAATAACTCACGTTCAATCTTTTGTGCAAAGCCATATAACAACTGAGCATCTTCACGAACTACAAAATGAGTATGGACGGTTACCGACTCGCCAACTTCTGGCATTTGATAAAAACTGGTCATCGGCATTTGCACTTCATAACCTATGCCACTCACTTCTAATAATAAAAGTGGTGGTTGTTTTTCGGCAACAATACCGTTTAATCTTCCGATCACAAGCTTATCCTTTTAAATCTTTTATCGTTATCTTGTTCTTTTTAGCGTGTTCTTTACCAAGCTGAAACCGACCACGTAATACCCGCGACGATTTCGCACTGCTCTTTCCAGCCATCGCAATTAGGCTTTGCGTATTATGTGCATGGCAAATAGCGATAGCTAAACCATCAGCCGCATCTTCTTGCGGTTGTGCTGGTAGCTTTAACATTTGCGTTACCATATGACCTACTTGATCTTTAGTTGCCGCTCCGGTGCCAACAACGGCCTGCTTGACCAGCCGCGCCGCATACTCACTCACTGGTAACTCAGCGTTCATTGCAGCAACGATGGCAACACCGCGTGCTTGACCAAGTTTTAAAGCTGAATCGGCATTACGCGCCATGAACACTTGTTCAATCGCGAATTCATCAGGTTTGTATTGTTCAATTAATTGCGTAACGCCATCAAACACCTGCTTTAAGCGTTGGGGTAACTCTTTTTCAGAAATACGAATACAGCCACTCGCTACATAAGACAATTTATTACCTTGTTTGCGAATAACGCCGTAACCTGTAATTCGTGACCCGGGATCAATGCCCAAAATTAGTGACATACTATTTAACACGCCTTTTTCAATGACCATAGGTTATGCCATTAGACTACTGGTTACAAGTACAGTAGTTAAATAAAAGGTAAAAAAAACGAGCCAGCGGCTCGTTTTATTCGCACAAGACATATTTAGTCTTGTGATTGTTCTTCTTCAGTAACTAACGAAGCAACGTTTAGCTCAGCAAGTTGTGCTGGATTAGCACTGCCTGGTGCATTCGTTAGTGGACATGCTGCAGTAGTCGTTTTCGGGAACGCCATCACGTCACGAATAGAACTTGTTCCTGTCATCAGCATGATTAGACGGTCTAAACCAAACGCCAAACCTGCATGTGGCGGTGTACCGTATTTTAATGCTTCTAATAAGAAACCGAATTTCTCTTGCGCTTCTTCATCACTAATACCAAGTATTCTAAATACGCTGCTTTGCATTGGTGCATTATGAATACGTACCGAACCACCACCGAGCTCACAACCATTTAATACCATGTCGTAAGCATCTGATAATGCCGCTGCAGGATTCGCTTCTAGCTCTTGAGCTGTTACGCCAACTGGTGCCGTGAATGGGTGGTGCAACGCGTGGTAATTACCATCAATTTCTTCAAACATTGGGAAATCAACAACCCATAGTGGCTTCCACTCATTAGAGGTTAAACCAAGATCTTCACCCAGTTTCAAACGTAATGCGCCCATTGCTTCTGTTACAACATTAACGTTGTCAGCACCAAATAAAATGATGTCGCCAGATTTAGCATTAGTACGTGCCAATAATTGGCTAACAACTTCTTCATTTAAGAACTTAAGAATCGGTGATTGAATCCCTTCCATGCCCGCATCGATATCGTTAACTTTCAACCAAGCAAGACCTTTAGCACCGTAAATACCTACATATTTACCGTAATCATCGATGTTTTTACGTGACAATGATGCACCGCCTGGTACACAAATTACCGCAACACGTCCTTTCTCATCATTAGCAGGGCCAGAGAACACTTTAAACTCAACATCTTTTAATAGATCAGCAACGTCCACCAGCTCTAACGGGTTACGTAAATCTGGCTTATCAGAGCCAAAACGACGCATCGCATCCGCGTATGTCATTGTCGGGAAATCGCCTAAATCAACGTTTAACATGTCGTTGAATAAGTTACGAACTAGCTCTTCAGTCTTAGCACGCACTTGATCAGATGTCATAAACGATGTTTCGATATCGATTTGAGTAAACTCAGGCTGGCGATCAGCACGTAAATCTTCATCGCGGAAACATTTTACGATTTGGTAGTAGCGATCCATACCAGACATCATTAACAATTGCTTAAACAATTGTGGTGATTGTGGCAATGCAAAGAATTTTCCTTTGTGAGTTCGGCTTGGTACTAAATAATCACGAGCACCTTCTGGCGTTGCCGCGGTTAGAATTGGTGTCTCGATATCCAAGAAACCGTTATCTTCTAGGAAACGACGCACAAAACCCGTTACTTTAGAGCGGAACACTAAACGTTCTGTCATCTCTGGACGACGTAAATCTAAGTAGCGATATTTTAAACGCGCTTCTTCAGAGTTAGTTTGATTTGAATCTAATGGCAACGGCTCGCTTTTGTTAATGATTTCAAGCGCTTTACCTAATACTTCTACACCGCCAGTTGCCATCTCTTTATTGATTTGACCTTCAGGACGCGGACGTACAACACCAGTTACCTTTACGCAAAACTCGTTACGTAGACTATTAGCAATGCTAAATGCTTCGGCTAAGTCTGGATCATAAACAACCTGTAACACACCTTCACGATCACGTAGATCTAAAAAGATAACGCCACCTAGGTCACGTCGTTTGTTGATCCAACCAACAAGTTCAACTTGTTGACCAATTAAAGATTCGTTTACTTGTCCGCAATAATGGCTGCGCATTGTCTATTTCCTAACTTTTTTGCCGTAAGGCACTAACATAATGGCGCATAGTATAAAGAAAAATTCAGGATTAAGTAAGCCATTAAATTAACTGAAGCTACAAGTGTTTTTGGGTACAAAAAATCGTCAGTTTTTTTCTAAATTGGTCAATAACAATAACGGAATAAATAATAGAACGTCGATGCCCTTGCATGGACCAATACTGCTATACATAGACACGCAGGTTTTAATTTTAGTTAGCCTCGTAGTTTGAAGAAACGTTGTTTCCTAATCTTAGTCTTTTAATACTAAACAAGCCATACATCACAAGTAGTGCTCTCTGTCCTGCAATGACACTAAAAGCGAAGATTTCATGGTATTGCTTCTATTTGAATCAACAGGGCCTGCATAACAGTACTTGCTAACGCCAGCAAAAAAAGTAGATGAGAAGAGCCAACACTAAAGAACAAAGACTCAGCGCAAATGAAGACAACAATTAAACCATAATGAAGAATAAGCCTATTGTATTCAAATAGATAATTGACAACATGAAAAATAGATAACAATGAAAAGGCACCAGAGAATAAAGTTTTATGATAACTCCCTGACGTTTATTGCGCTAAAGTTCGCTTTCCTAGCAATAAAAGTGTGAGCCAGCGGAGCATTCTAAATAATGGATAGAAGTAGTTTGCTGTATATCTATTTCTTAACCATATCGCATTAGCGGAATTAAACCATCTACTTGGCGTAGATAGCAGATGCAATTGTATTAATGGCATCTGCACCATGATGGAAAACACCATCTAACTGAACAACCATGCAATTATCTGGGTCATAACCTAGCCCAGTAAATAACGCTTTGCTATCAGTTCCTTCTCTGTAGAACGACAAGCTCAAATGTGGTCACAAAAACCCATAGTAAAAAATTTTAGTTCCATCAAACAAGCTAATTTTAGAATATAAAACAGAACGTTACTACTCGACTAAGTCAAATATCAACCATTAATCTGCAATTTGATATCAAAACGATTTCCACCCCCTAGTTCACTATTTCGTTGGTGTATTCTGTTTTGTCAATGGGTGCTGAGTGCTATCTATTATTTCAATAAATCCAGTCAAATTCATTGGAATACTCTCGTGAATGCAAAGCATATTAAACGATGATATTTGGGGAAAGATATTCTCTAGATTTTGTTTGAAGTTATTAGCACTATACATCGGTGTTATATGCCAAAAAAGTTTATAGCCCATCGACATTATTAGTTCAATTAGTGCTTGTGATTTCACTACACGGTCATTTTCCACATAAAGAATTGGTTTATGTGTATCGATCAAGCACTTCGCACCATCAAGAACTTGATATTCCATTCCTTCAGCATCGACCTTCAATAACTGGCATTGATTGATCTGCGCGAGATGCTGATCCAAAATGACTACCTCAACGTCAGCTCCTTCGCTAAATTGCTGAATTTCTACCGCCCCAAAATTTCCTTCTACATCATAGCGTATGTTTGGAATTTTAATGGTCTCGTATTGGTTAGATGCTGCTTTTTCATAACAATATACATTCGTACAGGAGTTGAGTGCAATATTTGCACATAACGTCTGATAGACAATACGCTGAGGTTCGTAAGCATAAATTAATCCTTGTGGTCCTAGGTGCTTTGATAAACCAACAGTATGGGAACCGATATTTGCACCTACTTCAATCACTGTTGAAGATGGCTTAACAATGTCTTTAAATAGACGTAATTCATTATTTGAAAATTCACCATAAAGCTCAATGGACCGCCCAATATAATGATCGTATTTATTATAGAGCATCCATCCATCACGCATTCTCGTTAAACAGTTAAAATCGTCGGTTCCTAAAATATTTTCGCTCATTATATATTCCTTCATTGAAGATAACCTCATTAAAACACATCAGTTTTCAGAGACCTTGTTAATACGTACCGATGTTCATGAGGACGATAAAAGCCTTTAACAAGCTCACGGTCATTAAACCCCCACGATTCATATAAAGCAACTGCATGGCTATTATTCGGGTCAACGGTAAGAAAACACTCGACTTTCTTCTTATCTAATTTTTGAAATAATGCGTCAAATAACTGGCCACCAATCCCCTGACCTCTGTGATTATCATCAACCATGACTTTGTGTAGACAATAACGTCCATCTTCACAGGCAAACGCCAAAATAGCGCCAACAATTTCATCGTCACATTTTGCACTGAACATCATGCTGTGCTGACACCACATACGCCATACGTGTTCACCGTCGGGAATATATTCTCCATGAGCATTGTTTAGCCATGCGACACGATCGAGTGCGGCAATCTGCAGAAAGTCAGTTGGTATAGATCTCGATATTTCAATGTTTGGCATAACAACTCCTAAATGTTTTACATGAAGGCATGCTAAAGCCCCTTATTTTTCGGTTCAATTCACTTTTCTTCTCTAAATTTTTTCAATTGTAAAAGTAACCAATCCTTACTTGCAATCACTGGTTTATTGCCACAATGTACTTTATAGTGCTTGCCGGACATCGTGCTCTTGGTGGCAGAATACTTAATAAAACCTTCCGTATTTTCAATATCATCTAAATAGTATTTATACTTCTTCTCAATGTGTTTAAAAGCTTCTTTTCCACTATGCATCGTGCCATTACGCTCATATAGACACGCCGTTGACTTTACATAATTTAAAAGGTGATCAATTTCAGTTTTTGTTGATGCAAAAATGCTAAAGGACATCCCAACGCTAACTGCGAGGATTAAAAATCGAAATTTCAAGATTTACTCTCCAACACCACGGATAACTAGTTTTCATAACTATACATCCATGATCCAAATTTATCGTCGTTTTGATGTGACCAATGTGCAAACGGTTAGTTCATGCCAAATGAACCATAGAGAGATCACATTGGGGCGAGACAATTACTTTAAGTATCAACTTTAACAAGACACTGCTTCAACCCTAATGTAAAATGCGCGCCATTATTTGGGTAATCAATAACTAGTTATGACACAGCAACGCGATAACATTTACGCCGCTCCATTAGATAAACTCGGCGACTTTCAATTTGATCAACAAGTAGCGCAGGTTTTTCCTGATATGATCAAACGCTCGGTGCCGGGTTATAGTAATATCATTACCGCTATTGGCATGCTGGCGAAACGTTATGCTCAGCCTAATTCCAATCTTTACGATTTAGGCTGTAGTCTTGGGGCCGCAACACTTGAGATGCGCCGTCACGTTAACGCCAGTCGGTGTAATATCATTGCCGTTGACAATTCACAGGCAATGATTGAGCGTTGTTTACTTCAAGTTAACGCATTTAAGAGCGAGACCAACGTTGAAGTTGTTTGTGACGACCTGCAAAGTGTTGATATTTCGAACGCCAGCGTGGTGGTACTTAACTTCACCCTACAGTTTATTAAACCGCAAGAGCGCCAAGCGATTATTGATAAAATTTACGCAGGCTTACGAGATGGCGGAATTTTAATCGTTTCAGAAAAACTGCGTTTCGATAACGAAACAATGAACGAGCTGCTCACTGACCTACATCACGACTTTAAACGTGCAAATGGCTATAGTGAATTAGAAATCAGTCAGAAACGCAATGCCATTGAGCACGTTATGCTTACTGACACATTAGAGATTCATAAAGGGCGCTTTCAACAAGCAGGTTTCAATACGAGCGAACTGTGGTTCCAGTGCTTTAACTTCAGCTCGATGATTGCCATTAAATAATTTAATTTTCTCCAATTTTTAAAAGGGACAATCTTCAATGATTGACTTTAGTAACTTCTATCAAATTATTGCCAAGAATCGTTTAAGTCATTGGCTTGAAACATTGCCTGCACAACTCGGTAAATGGGAGCGTGAACATCAACACGGCCAGTTTCCCAAGTGGCAAAAGTGTATGGATAAACTGCCTACTATTCACGCCGATAATATCAATTTTAAGGACGCTTACCATGTCGCTACGTCCCAAGATATCGCTGCTGGTGAACTTAAAAAATTAGAGTCTTTGCTAAAGATGTTTACCCCTTGGCGCAAAGGCCCATTTCATGTGCATGGGATTCACATTGATACCGAATGGCGCAGTGATTGGAAATGGGAACGTTTACGCGAGCACATAACGCCGTTAGCGAATCGTACCGTCTTAGATGTTGGTTGCGGCAGTGGCTATCACATGTGGCGAATGCTTGGCGATAACGCTGAATTTGTCGTTGGTATTGACCCATCAACCTTATTTTTATTTCAATTTGAAATTATGCGCCATATGGCAAATAACGATCAACGTGCCCATCTATTACCGTTAGGGATCCAAGAGCTGCCTGAATTACGCTCTTTTGATACGGTGTTCTCTATGGGGGTGTTGTACCATCGCAAGTCACCGATAGATCATTTACAACAACTAAAAGACCAATTACGCCCAGGTGGCGAACTTGTCCTAGAGACATTGGTCATCGATGGCGATGAAAATCAAGTGTTAGTCCCAGCGGGTCGCTACGGGAAGATGAATAACGTATGGTTTTTACCAAGTGTTAAGGCATTAATCCTCTGGCTTGAGAAACTTGGATTTGACAATGTCCGTTGTGTTGACGTGTGTGATACGACGACGGAGGAACAACGTAAAACCCAGTGGATGGATTACGAATCACTCGCTGACTTCTTAGATCCTAATGACTCATCAAAAACCGTTGAAGGCCACCCAGCGCCAAAACGGGCGGTCATATTGGGCAATACACCAACCCACGTCCACGAATAACCATATTACTTGTGTGGCGGTATTAGAGAATTTAAATTTTCAAACAATTGTCTATTACTGCCACATAATATCGTTCAATACGCCATGTATTAATCACACGTCAATTGATCTGACTCAACATCATTGGCCAATTTTTACGTTGAACTTATCCCCTCAAATGTAACTGAAACCCAATCATAATTGGTTCCTTAGGTTGAAAAGACGCCTTTGGTCTAATGGTTTTTTAGTACCATTAGATCTAGCTTAATACCCATTCTAGTTTTAACTTGTGCGCTCAAGTGCAGGGATGGGGTTCACTGTGCCAATCAAACCATTTACGTTACTGATGTTTATTCTTACAAACATCATTATCGCAATACTATCTCGCGTTTTCTTTAATGTAGAGCAATCGCCTTACGTCAATACTCTATTTAGTGCGATTGCATTCACTTGCGCAAACCTTGGACTGATCTATCTAGCAATCATCAAACCATCAAAACAAGAGTTAGCGCTATTAGCCGACAAAATGGAATTTTCATCAATTACTTCTAGTGCTGATCTCATTAAAGAACATCAGATCAAAATGACGAATGTCGGTCAAGAAATTGGTGAACGTGCCAGTGAACTGGCAATCAATTCGGCACAGGTAGCATTTTTTGTCCAACAGCTTGCTTCCGATATCGAATTAAGTGGTGACGATGCAAGCCGCGTCGCTGCGGCGACTGAAGAATTGGCGGCCAATACCAAAGAGATTAATCACAATGCATTAATGACCGCGCAATCAGCTCAAGATGCCCAGCAAGCTAGTGAGCACAACAAAAACCAGCTTAAAAATAACATTGATAGTATCAATTCGCTTCATCAAGGCGTTAATGAAGCAACCACACAGATCCACAAATTAGTTGAACGCGCGTCAGAAATCCAAAGTATAACCGATGTTATCGATTCCATTGCTGGGCAAACCAACCTCTTAGCACTTAACGCGGCTATCGAAGCAGCCCGAGCCGGCGAGCAAGGGCGAGGTTTTGCTGTTGTGGCCGACGAGGTACGTGCGTTGGCGTCTAAAACAGCCGATGCAACGGAAAAAATAGGTCAAATGCTCAAAGACATGACTCACCAGACAGCAGCAACCACTCAGGTAATGGATCATGTGTCAACGCAGACATCTGCCGTTGTTAATGTGAGTCATGAACTCTCGGACTCCATGGCCCACATCAGTCAATTAATGGAGGGATCTTGCGCGTCCATCAGTCAAATAAGTTCAGCACTCAAGGAACAAGACAGCACAACGCAAGAACTGTCGACCTCCATACTTAATATTAGTGAATTTTTAAGCCATAAAGGCAAAGAAACCAATGAAGTATCAGTGGATGCGACTAAACTTTCTCAATCTACCGAATCTATTTTTATCGAACTTGCCGCCTTTGAAACTGGCTCGACTATCGAAATAATGTGTCGCCAAGCAATACTTACTGCGACAAACATCGGACAGATGTTTGAAAACGCTATTGTAACTAACGACATCACAACCAACGCTTTATTCGATCGACATTACCAAGTCATAAAAAATACCAATCCTCCAAAATATCGGACTGCGTTTGATGCCTTCACCGATGCCCATCTTCCAGCGATTCAGGAGCCGTTGTTAGATAATTTCAAAGAGATGATTTATGCAGGCGCTGTTGATAACAACGGTTACTTTCCAACGCATAACGCCAAGTTTTCTAAGCCACTAACTGGCAATTTCGACATCGATGTTGCCAACAATCGAACTAAACGACTATTTGACGATTCGACAGGTATACGCTGTGGTGCACATACCCAAAAATTCTTGTTACAAACGTATAAGAGAGACACAGGCGAAATAATGCATGATGTCTCCGCACCAATATTTATTAATGGAAAACATTGGGGAGGATTTAGAATTGGCTTTCGCGCTAGTTTTAATTCCTAATAGCGAATTCAATTTCTCCAGTTGCATGTTGTTGCGATTGCCCCTAGTATTACATTTTTCAAAGGGACTAGAATTTGTGAACAAAAACTCGAACATTATCAGCAATTTTGTTAAGTATACGGGGCAAATACGCCGCGTAATAAGCAATATTGTGAGGCCTGAAGACGTCGACGACATTGTTCAAGATACCTTTGTTCGTGGCTATGAAGCAGAGCTTAAGCAAGAAATAAAGTATGCTCGTAGCTATATGTTAACCACCGCAAAAAACCTCGCGCTAAATCACAAAGCCAAGTCCGCAGAAAAACTCAATCAATCAATAGAGGATTTAGTCGACTCACCGGTCTCATTATTAACAGATAATTTTGAAGATAACTTTGAAAGTAAAGAACGTTTTTTACTTTTTGTTAAAGCGGCAAATCAATTGTCAGGTCCAGTTCGCAAGTGTTTTATTTTAAAGAAGGTTTATGGACTAACTCAAAAAGAAATTGCTCACTACCTGCAAATCAGCCCTAGCACCGTCGAAAAACACGTCGCTAAGGGCCTATTATTAAGTGTACAATATATGCAATCTATTGAGCAGCCAAATCAAGAAGTCCAAGAGACAGTTAAAGAGTTTAAAAGTCGATGAACAACGTTAGTCAGTTTGTAAAAAAGGAAGATATCCAGGCTCAAGCCAGCCTTTGGATAAGCAAACTCGATCGCGGATTGAGCGACGAAGAAATGCAAGAACTTACTCGTTGGATTAATCAGCATGAAGAAAATCATCGTCAATTGTTACAAATGGCCGCTTTTTGGGACAATTTAAGTGTCTTAAATGAATTAAGTGCCCTATTTCCGCTGGACTCTATGACGACTAAAGAGCCAAAACGCAAAAAACGTTTTGCTATAGCAGCATCCATTAGTGCCATGTTGGTAACTGGTGCTTTAATGATTACCCAACAAGCTTGGTTACCGACAACAATGGGCATGGCTGGTTATCAATCTCAAGCATTTACCACCAGTGTCGGTCAATTCGACACCTTGACTCTGTCAGATGGCAGTACCGTTGTCCTCAATACAGCAAGTAAACTCGTCATTGATTTCACGCCTGAGCATCGAAAGTTATTCTTAGAAGATGGCGAAGCCAATTTTGATGTTGCCAAAGATCCTTCACGTCCTTTTACCGTGCACGTCGGCGAAAATACGTTTACGGCGCTCGGGACAATATTTAATGTCCAAAAGAATTCTGAGCAAGCAATGGAATTAGTGGTTACAGAAGGCCGCGTCCTAGTCGCACAAGGCGATGAAACACTAGAAGATCTAACCCAAGCAATTTCTACCAGTGTTGGCACAACAGGGAATGCTACGATAGTCGCCTCTGGCCAAAAAGCAAAAATTGAACCTAACGTGCGTGCGCCCATCATTCAACTTCCTGTCCAAGCAATAGAAAAAGATCTCGCGTGGCAACAAGGTATGATAATTTTCGAGGGGGAATCTTTAACCAAGGCATTAGATGAAGTGAGTCGCTATACAGCCACTGAGTTTGAAATTGTCGACTCAAGCATTGCACAAATTAAAATTGCTGGTTTCTTTAAGGCCGGTGACATTGACGGTTTAGTCGAATCACTGCATAGCAACTTTAATATCCAAGCAACCTATGCTACGCCTAACACTGTTCTATTATCTGCTGCACAACCATAGTCCGCTAAGCATTTTATTTTATTACAGTTTCCCGCACATTAATCCTAATTAGTTACTGGTATTATTGTCATTAATGAGCCAGAATTGAAATTAATTTAACTGTGCGTAGAGGATTTCCCATCCTGATCTGTTTACTTAATAGGCGACCAATAACTCATAACATTTGGCGCCACTCATCGAACTTACGGTTTATTACCATTAGCTTGTTGTTTTTGTGCAATCTAATTGGCTTTAAAGCGATGGCAACCGATGAACTGATTCGATTTGATATTGGTAAACAGCGTGCCGACAAAGCACTTATTGCCTTTGGGAAAACAACAAATAGAACCATTGTTTTTTCATTTGATGTCGTTAGCAAATATAATGTCAACGGCCTCAAAGGTTATTACACTGTGAATTCTGGATTAAAAGCACTGCTTGAACATTCTGGATTAACGGGGGTTGTTAATACTTCAAATCAAATCAGCATTAAAATAAATAATGATGATAGGAAGATAGCAACAATGAAAAAAACAACACTTGCAGCACTGATCCCTGCTCTCCTCGCGACGAGCCAATCGGCAATTGCTGCCGATGAAAAACCTCAAGCAGAAAAAAAACCTGAAGCCATTACCGTCGTAGGTAGCCGTGTTGCTGGCCGTTCAGCCGATGACCTACCTGTTCCGGTTGATATTCTGTCTAAAGAAGCACTGCAAAACACTGGTCAGATTGAAGTTGGAAAGATGTTGCAAGCAATTGCGCCGTCATTTAATTTCTCTACTTCTGCAATTAGTGATGGTACCGATGCCTTACGTCCAGCGACGTTACGCGGCTTAGGCCCTGACCAAACTCTTGTTTTGATAAATGGCAAACGACGTCACCAAGCAAGCCTTATTCACATTAATACCTCGGTTGGCCGCGGCACTGCCGGAACGGATATGAATGCGATCCCTGCGTCAGCAATTAAGCGTATAGAAGTGTTACGTGATGGTGCAGCGGCGCAATATGGTTCTGACGCCATCGCTGGTGTCATCAATATCGTGTTAAATGATGAAGATGACGGTGGCAAAGTTGGACTTACGTATGGACAACATAGTGAAGGCGACGGCGAAAGTACTAACCTTGATGTGTCAAAAGGCTTTGCGCTTGGCGATAGCGGGTATCTAAATACAACACTAAATGTTCGCGACCGTGGGACAACCAATCGTGCAGGCCTTCACGGCTCTTGTCAGTTCTCAGGCTGTACCGATGGTGCTAACGGCGCTAAAATTGCTGGCGATCCGCGTGAAGCAACAGCTACTCGTGAAACATTTAGAATTGGTGATGCCGATTCACAACAATTCGCCCTGACCATCAACACTGCTTATGAATTAGGTCCAGGCGAACTTTACGGTTTTATAACTTATTCAAAACGTGATAATGAGTCAGCGGCGTTCTTCCGTCATAATGCGAACAACGGCGGTAATGCGCCACTTCAAGACGGAGACGCGACGATACCAGCTGGTTTCCTACCAAAGATCAATTCTGATATTAATGACATTTCATACAATTTTGGTTACACCGCTGAGTTTGACAATGATTCAAGTTTAGATCTGTCGTATACCTATGGTCAGAATAAAATTGATTATGTCACCAGCGATACGATTAATTCATCTTTTGCAAACTCATTGCGCTATACATCAATATTATCTGCTGATGAGATCCGCGCGACAGTACCGCGTGAAGCAACAGCTTATGGCCTTGAACTTGCGTTACAGACGATTAACTTAGATTACACCGTAAGCTATGATGCACTTGAACTCGCCATTGGTGCAGAAATGCGTAGTGACTGGTATACAGTGAACGCTGGTGACGAATATTCATACCGCGACTATGACACAGAAGACGGCCAAAGCTTATATGCAACCGACCGTAGCGCTGGTACCCAAGGTTTTGGCGGCATCGGTCCCCTGTCTGAAGTTGACGAAACACGTGATGTCATTTCATTCTATGTCGATATGGAAACGGAACTTAACGACAACTTCATCATTAATGGCGCAATACGTTATGACGATTATGAAGGCTTTGGCGACAGCACTAACTTTAAGTTAGCGGCTAACTGGTCTATTACTGATGACTTTGCGCTGCGAAGTGCGGTAAGTACTGGTTTTAGAGCGCCGTCTATGCAGCAGTTGTATTTCAATAACATTAGTACACAGTTTATCGACAATCCAGCGGATCCAAGCGGCGATCAAATTGCTGTACAAATCGGCACATTCAGAAATGATAGTGTGTTAGCACAATCTATTGGTATCCCAGAACTCAAAGAAGAAGAGTCTACTAACTTTAGTATTGGTGCAGTGTGGGGTGTGACTGACGATATTAATGTGACCATCGATTATTACACCATCGACATCGACGATCGCATCGTGATCAGTAATAGACTTGGTTATGGCCTTTCAAACACCCTAGACAATGCGTTAACAGCTGCTGGCGCTGGTGCTGGTCAGTTTTTCTTAAATGGTGCTGATACTGAGACCAAAGGGGTCGATATTATTACCACGTGGAATACTGAGATGGCGGGTGGCGATTTAAATCTAACGTTTGCCGCAAACTTCACAGATACAGAAGTCGCTAAAGTATTTACACCAGCTAACAGCGCGTTAGGTGATATAGACCCAAGTGATATTTTCTCTGAACAAGATATTTCGATCATTGAAGAGTGGCAACCAAAAGATCGCATTAGCGTCAGTGCCTTATACACCTACGACGATTTATCAGTAAACCTAGCCTTTAACCGTTACGGTGAATACACGGTGACAGATGGCGGACGCCAGACCTATGGCGCCGAAGTATTAACGGATCTGCGCGTGAAATATCAAATTAATGAGAATATGTCCGTAAATATTGGTGGTAATAACATCTTCGATGTTTATCCTGATGAAAATGAGATTGGTAACTCACGGACTGGCACCATTGTTGATGCCAACGGTAATCAAATCGTTAACAGCCCAGGCGTCTTTACTTATTCGCGCCGCTCAGCACCGTTTGGTTTTAACGGCGCGTACTACTACGCTGGTTTGGAATATTCTTTCTAATCCTACGTTTGCTCTCACCATAAAAAAACGCCGCTAAAAAGCGGCGTTTCTCTTAATAATTTAGTTTACATACGTGTGCGTTTCTTTTGCGCTTGACGATGATTTCTATTCTTCGCTGGTTTTCCTGCACGTTGCTCATCAGCTTTCTTAAACGCTTGATGCTTGCGCACTGCACGGCGTATACGAGCCGTTTTATTGCGGTGTTCTTCCCGTAGCGTAAGAAATGATTCAGTTTCTGCTTCCAAACCTGCAAGCTCTCGTAAATAGTTAACCTGAGGTAACTCCAGATCTTGCCAGCCGCCGCGTGGTAACGATTTTTCTAGTGCGATATTGCCGTAGCGAAGGCGAATGAGACGGCTGATTTGAATTTCTTCATGTTCCCACATTTGACGTACGGTTCTGTCACGCCCTTTATTTAAGATACAATGAAACCAGCGGTTTAAACCTTCACCGGGCTGCAATTTAACTTTCTCAAAGTTAATTTTACCTTCATCTTTTAATTCGATACCGGCTCGTAAATGCTGAATATTTTTGTCCAGTACTTCACCAAAGGTTCGAACGGCATATTCGCGCTCTATTTCACGTTTAGAACGCGTTAAACGGTTGGCCAATTCACCATCGGTCGTAAATAACATTAAGCCAGACGTGTTCGTGTCTAAACGACCAATCGCAATCCAGCGACTATTGCGTAGTTTAGGTAGGCGATCGAATATCGTATCGCGACCTTCAGGATCTTTGCGCGTTGACAATTCTCCTTCTTGTTTATGGTACGCAATCACTCGACAAATTTGCTTCTCAGATTCTTCAATGTTGACTAAGTTGCCATCAAGTCTAATAGTGTCAGCAAGTTCAACACGAGCCCCTAATTTGGCAACGTTACCATTGACACTGACACGGCCTTCACCGATAGCTTTTTCTAATTCACGACGCGAACCTTGTCCGGCACGGGCTAATACTTTTTGTAATTTTTCACTCATGGGAATACCTATTACTGCTCGAGTTCACTTAATGCTGACTCAAGCTGACTCTCTGTTAATTCTGGCAATTGCGCCAAGGACGTTAATCCAAAATAATGTAAGAAATCCTTAGTGGTGCCGTATATCGATGGTTTGCCGGGAACATCCTTTTGGCCAACAATCTTTACCCAGTCCCTTTCCATCAAGGTTTTCATAATGTTGCTGCTAACAGCCACGCCACGTAAATGTTCAATTTCACCGCGTGTAATCGGCTGCTTATAAGCAATTAATGCCAAAGTCTCTAATAATGCGCGAGAATAACGTGGTGACTTCTCCTGCCATAATATTGAAAGTTGCTCACTTAACTCAGCACGAGTCACAAAACTAAAGCCTTTAGCCGTTTTCATTAACTCAATGCCGCGCTCTTGATAGTCCTCTTGCAGGCCTTCTAACATTCCTTCAACATCACGCGTTGATAATTTGAGGGAGGATAATACACTATCCTGCAGCATTTTCACCGTCATTGGTTTATCAAAGGCAAATAATGCGGCTTCAATCAACTGCTTGGCTTGGTTGTCATTCATAATATACTACTCCGCAGCCTCTGTTTGTGTCGCTAATAAAAACACATTGAGCTCATCGACTTTGTCAGTTGTCGCAATACCAATCAATTGTTCTTTACATAATTGAAGAATGGCTAAGAATGAAACAACGGCGCCGGCTCGTCCCTCTTCACGTCGAAATAATTGCCAAAACATCACACTGTTTTCGCCATTGAGTTGCGACAATATTTCGCTCATTCGTGCTCTAGTTGACAATGATTCTCGTTGAATATGATGGTGAACGTTGGCTTGTATATTTTTCATTACTCGTGTGAAAGCATGACTAAGATCTTTTAAATTTACTTCGCTTAACGCTGAATCACTCACCAAATTATCTGCTTTTGTTGCACTAGCAATAAAGTTATCTCTATCAATGCGTGGCAGTGCGTCAATATCTAACGCAGCTTGCTTATAGCTTTCATATTCTTTTAAACGCTGAACAAGATCAGCGCGCGGGTCGGATTCTTCGTCTTCAATCTCAGCTTGAACGGGTAACAGCATTTTCGATTTTATTTGCGCTAGAATTGCTGCCATCAATAGATATTCTGCGGCGAGATCGAGGTTTAGCTCCTTCATTAAATCAACATATTCCATATATTGATCAGTAATTTTACTGATCGGTAAATTTAGAATATCAAACTTGTGCTTTCGGATCAGATACAACAATAAATCCAGTGGACCTTCAAACGCTGACAAAAAGACCTGTAATGCGTCTGGCGGAATAAATAGATCAGTAGGTTGTTTAGCCACTGGCTGACCAGCAACTAACGCAATCGGTTTATCGCTGTTGTTTTCAGCTTCACTCATCATGGGATCTCTAGACGAACATCGACGGATCGCCCGCCCCTTCGCGAACGATAACAAATGGACCATCCGACATATCAACCACTGTGGTCGCTTGCTCGCCAAGATGCCCACCGTCGATAATAAGGTCAACGTGTTTTTCTAATTTCATACGAATATCTTCTGGATCAGATTCTGTAACGACTTCGCCCGGTAAGATGAGAGAAGTCGACAAAATCGGTTCGCCTAATACCTCTAGTAATGCGTGTGCAATATTATTATCAGGTACCCGTAAACCAATGGTTTTTCGTTTTGGATTTTGAACCCGTTTAGGCACGTCACGTGTCGCTCGGAAAATGAAAGTATAGGGGCCTGGAGTTGCGTGCTTTAGCGCACGAAAACATTGATTGTCGTATTTGGCATATTGTGAAATTTGTGACAAGTCGCTGCACATCAACGTGAAGTTATGGGCTTTATCGATTTCGCGGACTTTACACACTTTCTCTAACGCACTTTTGTTATCAAGCTGACAACCTATGGCATAACCAGAGTCCGTTGGATATATGACAACACCACCCTTTTCAATAATATCAACGGCTTGTTTTATCAAGCGTTGCTGCGGATTATCGGGATGAATATAGAAATACTGACTCATAATTTTTATTCCAATTAACTAACGTGTGCGTATTCTGGCCATAAAGACCAAACAGGCGTGACGCCCTTTGCAAAATATAGACTACGGCCCAGCTCTATCCAACTTGATGGGAAGTGAAAGTCACTGCCACTTGATCCTAACAGATCATACTCTTGTGCAAGCGCTGCTAAGTGTTGACGATGCGGCGGTGCCAACTGGCAACCAGCGGCTTCAAGTCCATCACCACCAGCGGCTTTAAATGCAATGGTTAATTTACGTAGCCATTTCCCTGACAATTTGTAGCCCATAGGATGCGCGAGAATGGCTTGGCCTCCTGCTTGATGAATAACATCAATAGCCGACTTCATGTCCGGCCAAGGACTTGGTACATAACCAACTTTGCCGCGCGCCAAATACTTTTTGAACGCCTGAGCATTGTCTTTTACCATGGCTTGTTCAATCATATAACGGGCAATATGACCACGGCCAATTTGTCCCTCACCAGCAATTGCTTTAGCCCCCAAATAGACGTTATCGATAAGTTTAGTTTTTTCAACACGGCGACCAATTTCTTGAGCCCGCTCTTCACGAATAATACTTTGATTAGCAAGATACTCCACCATTGCAGGATGGCTCGGGTCAAAATTTAAACCAACGATATGAATATCTTTGTTTTCCCAGCACGTAGAAATCTCGACACCTGAAATTAGCTTAATGGCTAATTCGTTATCATCTATTTCTTTTTGGACTAAGGCGATACCGTCCGTTGTATCGTGATCTGTTAAGGCTAATACGTCAACGCCCTTATCAACAGCGCGCTCCAGCAATTCTTTGGGAGTGAGTTTGCCGTCAGAAACGGTGCTATGACAGTGTAAATCGAAAATCATTGAGTAAAAAACCTTAACTTTTTATCAAGCTTGTAAAATAGATACTTGACATCAACGTGTATTTATTAAATTCTATAGCCACTATTTGGCCAGACAGTACATAATCTGTTTACTTTTTGGTCTAAACACAACTAATAATCAACGATTTATACTGAGAATTGAAACTAGTGTCTATTATGCAACAATTTAACCAGACTATCCTTACAAATATTTGGTGGTGGCGCGTGAATTCTTCGCGGGCTTAGACAGTGGTTGTGTAAAAATAAAACAAACAACATTGAAAACCCGCTCTAACAGCGGGTTTTTTTATTTCAGCGGTCAGCAAAAATTAAAATTCGCGAATTAAGCAAATTTAACGTAGTGAATAACAAATGATAAAAAGCACGATAATTAAAACCGATTGTAAATATAGCCAGCAGCCAACCGAATTGTTCGCTGCTTTAACCCACGGCATTGACAATGTGATGTTACTTGAATCGAGTGAAATTGATTCTAAAGACGATATGCAAAGCCTACTCTTGATACGCAGTGCATTAAAAATTGTTTGTCGCGACCGTGAAGTGACTTTCAGTGCCCTAAACGATAACGGTTTGTCACTCATTGCGCCTTTAACTTCGCATTTCGGCGCGTTTGTGAAAGACAGCAATACGCATACATTAACGCTTTACTTTCCCCACCCTAGCCAGACATTGTGCCAAGATACGCGCTTACAAGCCACTTCGCCATTTAGTGCGCTGCGTGATCTCAACGTGCTATTGAGTCAAGATGGGCATGACAACCATCGTTATATTGCTGGAACCTTCGCTTATGACATGATTGCCAGCATAGAATCACTGCCTCAAGTAGTCGACGGCGTAAATCAATGTCCAGATTTTGTATTTTATGTGATTGAAGACGCGCTAATGTTAGATCACCAAAATCAAACAGCCACGTTGGTTTCTCAACAGTTTAGCGAAAATACTGATGTTGCGATTAGGCATGAGCAACTACTTGAGCATATTGAAACCTTTATTCCGCAAGCAATAAAAGGCAGCGCAATTACCACACCTGTCTCGGTAAATATTGATGATGAGACCTTTATCGATACGGTAAATACGCTAAAGCAGCAGATAATCAGCGGTAATATTTTTCAAGTCGTTCCGTCCC
>MPDF01000032.1 GCA_001874365.1 Gammaproteobacteria bacterium MedPE
TATTTTTCAGAAATTTTTGAGGGAATAGATTGCTCGAACATGGAGTTAAATGCCATCGAATTCGATGGCTGTACTTTTAATCGATGCAGTTTTAACGAGGCGACATTTCGACATTGCCGTTTTGTCGACTGTGAATTTAATCATTGTAATCTCAGCTTAATGAACGTTGATTATAGTAGCTTCTCAGACGTTTCATTTAATGATTCAAAAGTCATTGGTGTCGACTGGACACGGGCTTCGTGGCAACGACTCGTTTTTAACGCACCAATCAAATTCAAAGAGTGTTTATTAAATGACAGCTCTTTTTACGGATTAGTGTTGAATGAAATACTAATCGAAAATTGCAAAGCAATTCACGTTGAGTTTGGTGAGGCTGATTTAAGCGCTGCCTGTTTCATTAATACTGACTTGTTACATAGCACTTTTTCACAGACAAATATCAGCGGTGCAGACTTTTCTGGAGCCACCAATTACACCATTGATATCTATAATAATAATATTAAAAATGCCAAATTTAGTCGTTTTGAATCAATCGGGTTACTCGAAAGCTTAGATATTGAATTAGTGGATTAAAATGCGCACCAATTCAAACGGTGCTTAATTAGTGTTTCTTGGAAAAATCAGTCGGAAACTATCAAGCGCTGCGGGATGATATATGCTCAAGTGTGTTTCTTCTGGATATTCTTGGTAGCTACTTTTTAGCGTTGTTAAAGTAGCGAGTTTTTTGGCAAGTTCACGCGTTGGCTCTACAATGCCTTGTTGACTGCTCGCTGCAAGATGCAATTTACGTGGCGTTGTTAGGTTCTTTGCTAGATCTGATATCGACGTTTGTACTAGTCGTTGATTGTCCCACCATAAACTAGGATCAATAGCGATGTAGCTATCAAATAAATCAGGGTCTTTTAATAGGGTTTCGACAACAAACAACCCTGCAAGAGATTCACCGATAATGGCCGTTTCACTGCTAATACGGTAGTTTTTATTAATTAAAGGCATCAGTTCATGGCGAATAAATTGACGGAATTTATTGGAGCCTCCTGTTAATTCTCCTATCGCTTTGTCTTTAGGATTATCACTTGGACCTGTGAGATCTCGCTTACGATCTGTATTTTCAATACCCACTAAAATAAATGGACGCATGGTCCAGTTTAGTGCGCCAATTTGTATTAGTCCTGCAATATGAAGAAAGTCTTCATGAATGCCGCCATCAGGCATGTAAATCACAGGGAAATTTTTGTCTTTATTTGTTTGATAAGCTTGAGGTAAATAGACATTAATACGACGTTTTTCACTCAGTACAACGGATCTAAACTCAATGCGATCACCGATGCTAAGGGCGGATATTTTGTCCTTCAATTGAGAGGTATTTGCTGTCAATGCTGGCGCGCTTAGCAATATTAATATGAGTGATAAAACGTTTCGCATTATTAGTCACCGACTTGTGTTATAAACGAATGCAGAGTATCTATTATTTTGGTTATTTTTAATACTGATATTCTCAGACAACGTTAAGAATGCATGGTAAAGTAATGCGCAGTTTTTACTAATTACTATGTCACTGATATGCCTAATTTTATTCTTTCAATCGATCAGGGAACAACGAGTTCTCGTGCTGTGCTTTTTGACGATCAAGGCAAGGTTGTTGCTAAGTCGCAAACTGAATTTGAGCAACACTTCCCTCAAGATGGCTGGGTAGAGCACAAACCGAACGATATTCTTTCGACAGTGGTGCAATGTGCGAAAGACGTTATGGCTAAATCGCAGGTTGCCGCATGTGACGTTAAATGTGTCGGTATTACCAATCAACGTGAAACAACGGTGGTTTGGGATAAAAATACTGGTGAAGCCATATACAACGCTATTGTATGGCAAGACCGAAGAACGGGAGAAAAGTGCCGAGAACTCGTAGAACAAGGTTATGAAGCCAAAGTATCTGCTAAGACGGGTTTGTTACTTGATCCCTATTTTAGTGCCAGTAAATTGCAATGGATTTTAGATCATGTTGAAGGCGCTCGCATGCGCGCTGAGCGTGGCGAGTTAGCGTTTGGCACTATAGACACTTTTTTATTGTGGCATCTAACGCAAGGACACCAACACGCGACAGATGCCACTAATGCTTCTCGTACGTTACTCTTTAATATTCATGAGCAATGTTGGGATGATGAGCTTTTGGCATTGTTCAACATTCCAAAAGCTATTTTACCTGAGGTCAAAGACAGTGCAGATGATTTTGGCGTTACCGATCCTGCTATTTTAGGACAAGCGATTCCTATTGCAGCGATGATTGGCGATCAACAAGCGGCGCTGTTTGGGCAAACGTGTTTCGAAAAAGGGATGGCAAAAAGTACGTATGGCACCGGGTGTTTTTTAATGCTCAATACTGGAGATACGGCAATTCAGTCGACGAATCGTTTGCTATCAACAGTGGCTTATCGTTTGAATGGGAAAACAACTTATGCGCTTGAAGGAAGCATCTTTATGGCTGGTGCAACCGTGCAATGGTTGCGAGATGGTTTAGAATTTATCAAAGATGCGAGTGAAACACAGGCCATTGCTGAACAAACACCTATCGATCATGGCGTCTTTTTAGTCCCTGCATTCACAGGGCTGGGCGCGCCGTTTTGGGATCCCAATGCACGCGGTGCCATCGTTGGCCTAACTCGTGATTCGGGAATTAAAGAAATTGTCAGTGCGGGCCTGCAATCAGTATGTTATCAAACGAAAGATTTACAAAAAGCAATGGAATCGGATGGCGTAAGACCGACGTCGCTGCAAATTGACGGCGGCATGAGTCAGAATGATTGGACGATGCAATTTTTATCAGACATATTAGGTGCCAATATTAGCCGTAGTTGTATTATGGAAACCACCGCTTTAGGGTGCGCCTACCTCGCAGGGCTTCGAGTTGGTGTATTTAAATCGCTAGAACAAATTTCAGGCTTATGGCAGCAAGATAAACTGTTTACACCGACGATGCTGGCTACACAGAGAAATGGATTGTATCGTCAGTGGTTAACAGCGGTTAATCGAGTGAAAACACAGTAGTCAAATTAAGTGTATTTATAAAAGGAATTATTGTGGAACGAGTTTTTAGAGTACTTTTTCTCGCGTTAACGATGACTTTATCTTCGTTAGCGCTAGCGAATGAACCTAACGAAGAACGATTCGATAGTTTGTTAAAATTGGATGACACTGCGCATGCCATTGAAAAGGCAAAAATCATGCTGGCTTCTTCATCCTTAGCCCCAACCGAAGAAGTTATGGCTTATCGCACGCTTGCGAAACTTTACCATGCTAATTCTCAACCCAAACAAGCACTATCATCAGCACATAAGGCGCTCAAGTTAGCCCAAGAGTTTGATCTGGGGGAGCTTGAAGCTCACGCCAGTAAATATGTCGGCATTCTTTATTTCTTTCGCAATGATATTTCTGTCGCCATGAAGCATTATCAACATTCATTAAATTATTTTAGACAAACCAACCAGCAACTTGAACAGGCTCATGTTTTGAATAATATGGCGTTGGCTAATACTGCAATTCATCAATTTGAATCGGCAGTTAAGGAGTTTGAATTAGCGGCTGAAATCTATAGTAATCAAGGAAATACAATCGATAGTATTGATGTTCAATACAACATTGCTATTTTGTACAGTCGTTTACAGCAATATAAAACAGCAATAGACATCTATTCCAACGTTATAACGCAGTTGTTGGAGTTAGACAAACCTGAACGACTTGCGCGTGCTTATTTAGAGTTTGGACGTGCATATCGTGGGGCCGGTGAATTTGATATTGCATTGAAATACATTACAAAGGCTTATGAAAATCTAAAGGCGTTGGGGTTAAATTTCCAAATTGCTTTTGCAGCGAACTCTATGTCGAATGTGTATATGGATCTGAACGATGTTGATAAAAGTGAGAGACTCGCGTTGGAGGCGCTAGCACTAGGTCAAGAGACTGATAATACCGATGCTGTTTCAAATGCCTACCACGCGTTAGCAAAAGTGAACTATTTCCGTGGAAATAACGAAGAAGCGCTTAGTTTTATTGATAAATCTCAAGCGCTTGCTATTGCCAGCGAAAACCCTGAAAGACAGATGTATAACACGGCACTCTTAGCCTTAATTTTTGCATCGCAAGGTGAACGACAACGCTCTGTGGATGCGCTTAATTCTTCTGTGAGTAAACACAACGAACATAATCGTGAGCAGGCTACCGCTAATTTAGCACGATTTCGCGCCAATTCTGATGCCGATCGTTTATTGAATCAGGTGCAAGATCTTGTTCAAAAAGAAAAGCTGCAGACATTTGCCTTTGAGCAGGTTCAACAACAATATCAACTGTGGCTTGGCAGCGGTATATTTTTGATGGTTGTTATATTTTTTGTGTATCGAAGCCATTCACAGGCTAAGCTCAAGAAAAACTTATCGCAAAAAGTTAAATTAAGAACGGAAGAGCTTGAGTTATTGATGGAGGAAGTTCAAGAAGCCAATGCGACTAAAAATCAATTTTTAGCGAATATGAGCCACGAACTTCGCACCCCTTTAACGGCGGTAATAGGGCAGGCAGAAGCAATCATTGCTGGCGATGTTGAGCCAGAGTTTGTTCATAAAGAAGTTGAAATCATTTATAGCAATAGCACTCATTTACTGACTTTACTTAATGATTTGCTCGATCTTAGCCGAATTGAAGCAAACAAGCTTGAACTTGAGCTAAAGCAGCACGATATTCACAAGGTCATTGATAAAGTCAGCAGTTTCTTTCAAGAACAAGCACAAAAAAAGGGACTCGACTTTGTTGTTGACAATCAGTTGTCAGCGCCCTTCGTCATGATGATAGATGAGCTGCGTCTCAAGCAAATTCTTATCAATTTATGCTCAAATGCTATTAAGTTTACCTATCGTGGCAAAGTGACCATGGTGATTAGCGCTGATACCCACTGTGTATCCTTTAAAGTAATTGATACAGGCATTGGGTTGAATGAGCAGCAGTTAGCCCAAATATTTAATCGTTTTACGCAGGGCGACAGCTCGATAAGCCGCCGTTTTGGTGGTTCAGGATTAGGTTTGTGCCTATCTCAACAGTTAGCGCTAATGATGAATGGCAATATTACGGTGGCGAGTGAAATCGATATTGGCAGCGAGTTTATCTTTAGCTTGCCCATCTCTGAGCAACCCTGTTATGTCCAACAAGAGTTGCCATCAGTGACCCAGCGACTCGACCCTAATTTATCGTTAAATGGCCTTGTGTTGTTAGCGGATGATCATGACGACAACAGACGACTGACAGAGCGCCTATTACGAGTTCTAGGTTTAAATGTGGTCACTGCGGCGAACGGTTACCAAGCGATAAAACAATACAATTTACGTAAGCCAGATTTGGTGTTACTTGATATCCAGATGCCTGAAATGGACGGTATTGAAGCCTTTAAAGCGCTGCGTCAACAAGGCGCGACGGTGCCGATTGTTGCTTTGACAGCGAACGCAATGAACCATGAAATAGAACACTATATTCGTCTTGGTTTTGACGACTACGTAAGTAAGCCTATTGTTCGTCATTACTTTGTACAGGTATTAGCACGTAACCTCCGTCAAGCTGTTGTGCCTGAGCAGACACAGCTGCTAGAAAAAGTTGACAATTCTGACATCTCAAAGGATTTTAAAGCGTCTTTTAAAGCTGAGCGAGAAAACTTCGCAATTTTGCTATCAACTTTTGATTACAGTGAGTTAGCAAAAGCGACCCATCGATTTTCTGGTGCCGCTGCCATGTTCCAATTTTCACAATTGGCAACGCTTGGCGCAGACATTGAAAAAGCAATTAAACTGCAGCAACATTTAAGAGTGAAAACCTTAACCGAGCAATTAATTGAGTTATTAAGCGATGACGGACTTGAATAACAACCTGCCACACTCCCCATTGGTAGGTGTGGATTGGTTAATGGCTCATCAGCGGACTGACGAGGTTAAATTGGTCGATGCTAGTATGGAAAAAATCGTTGGAAAAGAGCCAATAATCTATGACTCATTGACTGTTTTACCACAAAGTAAACCGCTAAATATAGAGACAGATCTTAGTGACACTGCATCGCCGTTCTCTAATACTATGCCATCAGCAAAACAATTTAGTCATTACATGATGCAATTGGGCATCACTAATGGAGATGTTGTCGTTATTTACGATAATCAAGGTATGTATTCTGCGCCACGTGCATGGTGGTTGTTTAAAGTGATGGGGCATAAGCATGTTTACGTGCTCGATGGAGGATTGCCGCAATGGCAGTTAGCGAGCCAGCCAGTTGTCGCTAACTATCAGCCGTTAAACGAAAAAAGTCATTACAGTGCACAACTGCAACATGATTGGTTAGCTACACTATCGTTAGTTAAAGAGAATATTACGCTTGGTGAGTACACGGTAATCGATGCACGAGGGAAAGTCCGTTTTCATGGACAATCGCTTGAACCACGACCGAATGTGCGGCCGGGGCATATTCCTAAATCACTGAATTTACCATTTGCTAAGGTGCTTGATGGCGGCAGTTTTAAGCCCGCACACGAATTGAAAAAGGTATTTTCTGAACTTGGTATAAAAGAAGTAAATCATCCCATGATTTTTAGTTGCGGATCGGGGATTACAGCATGCATATTATTGTTAGCGGCACATATTGCCGGATTTAATAATTTGCGATTATATGATGGTTCGTGGGCACAGTGGGGGAGCAATGATTCACTCCCTGTATCGCTTTAGCTATACGCTAGCGTTGCTGTTCCTAGAAATGCAAAAATACCGACAACATCCGTAATCGTGGTCAAGACAACACCACCCGCTAATGCTGGATCGATCTTTAATCGTTTAAGGGTTAAAGGAATTAATACACCCGATAAGCCTGCTGCTGTCATATTGGCTAGCATAGCAAAGGCGATAACTAATCCTAGCTTAACATCTTGTTGCCATAGACCGACGACGACAGACAGAATTAATGCCCATAACAACCCGTTGAGCATACCTATTGCAAGTTCTTTCCCGATTAACCAACGTTTATTGCGATCGCCAACATGTCCAAGTGCCATACCACGAATGATGAGAGTTAGGGTCTGATTACCTGCAATGCCGCCCATGCTCGGCACTAAGGTGTTTAGAATCGCTAGAATGGCCATCTGGGCGAGAATAGGTTCAAATAAATTACTTACCGCAACCGCTGCTAATGCTGTTAATAAGTTGATGCCGAGCCATAATGAACGCTTACGTGTACTCTTAATAACAGGCGCAAAGGTATCTTCTTCATCGTCTAAACCTGCCATACTCATCATCGAATGCTCAGCTTCCTCACGAATAATATCAACCACGTCATCGATGGTGATACGGCCCAGTAGCTTACCATTGGGATCGATGACAGGGGCTGACAGCCAGTCATGACGTTCAAATTGTTGAGCAACTTCTGTTTCATCCATCGTGGCTGGAATAGCTTCAATGGTGCGGTCCATAATCTGAGATACAGTCATGATTGGGTTGGTGGTGATAAGGGTTGATAAGGTAACACCGCCGAGTAATTTATCATCTTTATTTACGACATAGAGCATGTCTGTTGCTTCAGGAAGTTCGCCTTTTAGACGCAGATAGCGCATCACAACATCTAGGTTCACGTCAGGCCGTAAAGTGACGGTATCCGTATTCATGATACTGCCGGCAGTGTCTTCTTCGTAGGCCATTGCTGCTTCAACGCGGCTACGATCTTGTGCATCCATTGCCGCTAATACTTGGCGGTAAATACTGTCTGGTAAGGTACGTAGAACGTCTGTTAAGTCATCAGTGTCCATTCCCTCTGTTGCTGCTGCAACTTGATGGGCCTGCATTTGCTTAACAATGCTTTTTTGAACGTCTTCTGATAACTCTTCGAGGATATCGCCTTGATCGTCATGATCAACTAGCTGCCAGAGCACTTGACGGCTTCTGTAGGGACTAGACTCCAGTAATAGTGCGACATCACATGCTGGCATATCCATCAATATTTGCCGAACGTGCACGAACATGCCGCTATTTAGGGCGTTTTGGAGCTCGTCGAACTTTTTGTTCGAGAAATCTTGTTCGATGACTGTTTCAGGCATAACGACAGTACTTTTATTGAAGTTTGGATAATTGAAAGTACTACAAAATCAATTGATTTGTATAGCAATTCATATTAACCGATGTTTGAATTATTTTCAGCTATTTATTGTGCCTTTGCGAACCATTTCACGATGATGAATTTGAATATTATGACGTTGCTCTGAAAAGTTCTTCGCTAATTTTTGGGCTAAATAAACACTGCGGTGCTGACCACCAGTACAACCAATGGCAATGGTGACGTAGCTGCGGTTGTTTCGTTCTAGCTCTGGTAACCAGGTGCTAATAAAATCACTAATTTGTGATTCAAGTTTATTAACCATCGCGTTACCTGATAAGTATTCTTGCACCGGTAAATCAAGACCAGTTAAAGGACGTAGTTCTGGCTCCCAATGTGGATTAGGGAGGAAACGCACATCGAACACGTAATCAACATCACGTGGTAGGCCATATTTAAAACCGAAAGACTCAAAAACTAAGACGAGTTCACTACTACGCGTACCTAACAGGCGCTTTTTGATCAAATCACTTAATTGATAAATAGTGAGTTCGCCCGTCTCAATTTTTAAATCAGCCGCTGCTGCAAGCGGTTGCAACATCACTTTTTCTGCCTTTACGGCTTCCATCAAGGTTAAGCATTGTTGTGTCAGCGGATGCAAACGACGAGATTCGCTATAGCGTTTAATCAATTTGGTGCTTGAAGCATCTAAAAACAAAATCTCTAGTTCACAATGCTTTCTCAATGATTCCAATAGCTCGTCGAGTTCTTCTTCTGTAGGCGGAATGTTACGAACATCCAAACTGACTGCTACCGGTTGCTCTGAATCTTCAGTATTTTGAATAAAAGGAAATAGTAAGTTGATTGGCAGATTATCGACACAGTAATATCCAATGTCTTCCAAGACTCGTAACGCTACGCTTTTCCCTGCGCCGGATGTACCACTAATAATCGTTAATTTCACAATAATTCCTAAATATCGAAAAAGAATAAATAATCATGCCGTCCTGACAAATCATTAATCTGTTTAGGCAGCACCTGATATAACTCTTTCATTTTATAAGTTAATTTTTGTTTTGCAATTAAATATTAGTAGTAACAAGTTATGATTTTTACGTCCTTTAAAAGGCTAATTTTCTTAAAGTCATCGAAATTGAATAAACATTATCAATATAGCGTCGATCAGTTGCTAAATGTTACGAAAGTCATTCAACAAAAAAATTGACCTTATCAAGTTGTCCGTTTTTAGATAATGCTATTAATTGATAACTTCCTCGAAGATCTACCGTTAACTCCAATTTATTATCGATTAACTCTCCGTTTAGGAACCAAGTAATGTTCTGTGGTGGTTTATTTGTGCGTAACGGTAAATGTAACGATTTATTGTTCGTTTTAATAAAGTGACTTTCAGGCTTTATAGATGAAATTTGGAGTGGTGAATAGGTGGCTGACTCTAGCGCACATTTGGCACTTAGTTTTGGAAGTCGATATTGATTTTGACTCGTTTTATCTAGCCATCGATTAAGTGCATCAGGCCATAAGTCGATAGATGATAATACCGCGTTCTCACTGGCGCAGAGTAGATTACTGCGAGTGCCATTTGGTTCGAGATAGAAACTAATGCTCAAACGATTGCCAAAATTAGGGCTTATATTAGGTAATGTTGAAGGGGCATGTTCATCAATCAACCAAGCTTCTTTTTGTTGTAGGCAGTTTCCCTCTGCAGTGTCGGTGATAATTTTTCCACTAGGCCAACATATGGAATGACGAGCAACATTAGTCGGGCGCTGAGGAATAAAATTATCATTAAAATGGTGGCTTACTTGCAAAAATAACGGCAGTGCATGTTCGCTACCAGTGTTGTTAGGGAGAGCTACGGCATCTGCTCGGCCAATCCAAACGCCAATAATGTAACGTCCTGAAAAGCCAATAACCCACGCGTCTCGATTGTCGTAACTCGTGCCGGTTTTCCAGCCAATCAATTTATTTTGATGTTCACTTAATTGTTCACTTATGCGACCGGGCTGTTGTTGTTGGCGGAGTATGTTTTGAACGACCCATGCACTTGCCGGCGATAATAAAAATTGCTGGGTAATCTCTTCACTTTTTTTATAGCGTGGCGTGATTGCTTGCCCTTGGTTGATTAGTGCCGAATAGGCAGCCACCAAGGATTCGAGCTTAATTCCAACACCTCCTAGCACCAAGGCTTTATTAGGGCTTGCATACTGTGGCCAGCGTAAAGAGAGGCCGGCATTGTTAAGCCTCGCTGTTAGTGCTGCGCTAGCGCCATAATTGAGTACTTGAACCACTGGAATATTTAAGCTTCGCAGTAGTGCGTCGCTTGTTGAGACGGGACCTGAGTATCCGCCACTAAAATTATGAGGGCGATAATCACCTTTAATAATGGGCGTGTCATGCAGTAACGATTGATCATGTATGAGTCCTCCCTCAATTGCATCTCCATACACAAAAGGTTTCAGTGTTGAACCGGGAGAGCGAATTGCCTTTATCATATCGACATGTCCCAAGCGGTCGTCGTCATTGAAGTCCCCTGAACCAAGATAGGCTTTTACTTCACCGTTGAGCCCGTCCATGACTAATACTGCTGCCGATGATTTAGGTGGCAAGCGATGTAAATAGTTTTTTACTCGATGCTCTAGTTGCTCTTGAATATCGCCATCAATAAAGGTCGTAATATCAGGTGAGTTAGCCGTATGCGACAGTGATGCCTTTAAACGTCGGCTAAGTAATGGCGCAATGTTGGGGTGAGAAAAATAATCGGCATAGATGGGATCGTTTTTAAGTGTTGATACGATGTCACTTGGCCATTGCTGATAAGTCACCATACGATCGAGTAATTTATTTCGCGCCTTTAAAGCTCGTTTGGGATAACGATCTGGTCGGTACCTGCTGGGGGATTGCGGCAATACAGCAAGCAATGCCGCTTCGTTTTTAGTTAACTCACTTGCTGGCTTATCAAAATAAACGTAGCTCGCAGCCTGTATACCCTCTATGGGACCGCCAAAGGGAGCAATATTCAAGTACATTTCTAAGATCTGAGTTTTACTAAAGTGCCATTCAAGCTGCAATGCGCGAAGCATTTGAGTGACTTTTCCTACAATGGTGCGTTTATTTGGATGCAATAATCGCGCGACTTGCATGGTAATGGTTGAACCGCCAGACACTGCTTTGCCGTGATAAATAGCTTGTCCGACAGCTCGCATCATCGCAAAGGGATTGACGCCGGGATGCCCATAAAAGTGACGATCTTCATAGGTAAATAATGCCTGCAAGTAATACGGGCTGACGTTATCAGCACTTACGCGATATCGCCAAATCCCATCCTGATTGGCAAAGGCACGTAGTGGGCGACCTTTGTCGTCGCTCACTACGGTGACTCCATCATTCAGTTTACTTAGATTAAGTGGCGCTAATTTATCCGCGATAAATAGCGATATAGCCAATATAAGTAGGCCAATAGATAACGACAACTTCCACGTCAAATGGCGCATTATTTTACGGTAATATCTGAACTACTTTCACCAATCGCCTGTATATCGTCACGATACATTGCCTGAGCCATTACTGGTGGATGTTTGAATACACCAGGGGTGACAACTTGTACCTGATAAAATAGTTGTGTTTCGTTATATTTATTGACAGAAATAGACGCGATATACCTGTCATCTAAGTATCCTTGATAATCAATTTTGTAAGAGTCGATATGATCGCTAATAGAACGTCCGTCGATTTTCAGGTCGCGCAAGTTAACGCTACTGTCAAAATCGCTATGTTCAATTTCGAGCCCTGCTGGCAACAAATCAATTACCATGACATCTTTTATGTTGTCACGCTGACTCTGCGCTCTTATTCGAACGATATATTGCTGACCACTCTGTAAGTTTTTAAGATCGACAAGGCGGCCATTCATGTCGTAATAATCACGTCTAATATGCATACCATTGGACACAGACTCCGGCGCAATGAATGGGTACCCTTGAGATACTTGATCAACAAACAACAATTGAGATGACGTATTAGTGAGCGTTGAATTATTAATGGCTAAACCGTCAATACGATAAAAGGCATTATTGCTATCAGGGCCTGTGAACTGATTATCACCGACCGCTAACTGATAATTAAATTTGTCACCAAATTTCTGTGCTAATTGAGAATCGGCAAGCACCAGTGCTAACCGTTCTTGTGTGCTAAACCAATTTCTTGATTGCTTATCTTTCCATAAACTAAAGGCAAGTTTTTGCGCCCAAACATCATCTAATTCATGTTTCAGCAATAAGTTAATAACCATTGCATTATCACGTATCTTAGAGGAGTAAGTGCCATTATACACTTGAGTAAACTTTTGATTTTTAGCGGCGCTTAATAACTCTAAGGTTCGTTTCTTGTCGCCCATCAATTTGAAAGCGACGGCTAACTGCACTAGGGCTAACGGTGATTTACTATCGCGATTTTTTCTCATCAACTGACGCATATGGCTTTGGTTAGCACGTGATAACGAGGCAAGCACCATTGCTGAATAAGAGCGAGTGGCAAAGCGATAATCTGCCATGTCGCCGTAACCGCTAAAGTTACCTCGTCTGAGGTAGTGGGTTAGTCGCGATAATAGCTTTTCAAGGGATTGTTCAGGAACATAAATGCCCGCTTGCTGAGCTGCCAGCAGCACCTGTGCACCATAGGCGCTAAGCCAAGGTGCTTCGTTGCCATTGTTGCCCCAAAGGCTCAATCCACCATTGTAGGTCTGCATACTTAAAATGCGCGAAACACCTTTATTGATGAGTTCACTACGGTCGACATTTACCATTTCTTTGGTGAGTTCTTGTTGGGTTGCTGGTGGCAACACTAACCAAGGGTACAGGCGGCTACTCGTTTGTTCTAAGCATCCTAATGGGAAATCATAGAGTTTGCTCATTTGGTCCCGCAACTCAAATTGTGGCCGAGTGGCCAGACTAACACTCGACTGAATATCTTTATGCCAGCCTTTAATATTTGGATTGAATGTTAATGAGGCGTTCGCTGCAAGTGTATGACTTATTGTTTTTCTCTGAGCAGGATAGGGATGACGTACGGCTAATTGCCATTGGCGCTTTGTTTTATAATGCTCTCCTGCCATTGAAAGTAAAATCGGTGCTGCTTTGTGGGCTTTAGTCGGCGCTGCATTTAAGATAATTGATTGGTTTTCTGTTGGCGCTAGCGAAATAGATCGCTCGATATCGATACCTAATTCTGGTGCATTAATTTTTACCACAAGTTGCTGTTTAATAGTCGAAGTATTAGTCAAATCAACACCGAGAGTCGCGCTATCTCCAATCGCTAAAAAGCGCGGCATATTAATTTGAGTAACGATATCATCTGCAACGGTCATTGGCTTCTCGACGCTTGCAAATTTATCTTGACTATACGCAATGGCGAATAGGCGCAAACGACCGTTGAAGTACGGAATCGGTACATTGAATGATGCTGTGCCGTCGATTACTTCTTGTGGCTTAGAGAGATAAGACACAATTTGTACATGGGCACTAGCTTGTTGTCCGCCGCGATCCATTTCTGCACCACCGCCCCACAGAATGTCGGCCTTTTGATGCGTATTCGGCGCAATTATCGCGTTTAGGTTATCGGAAATAGCGATATCATATCGACGTTTGTCAAAGAAAAAATCAAAGGGATCGGGTGTCTTAAACTGATGTAAATTTAATACGCCGACATCTACAGCCGCTAGTACAACATGGGTCTTTTGTGAGGAGTTAGCGACTTTTACCGTGACATTCTCAGTGGTGTTAGGTTTTATTTTATCAGCCGCTGTTATGGTAAGTGCTAATTGCCGCTGATCGCGATTTAGTGGTATGTGAGTAACACCTAGCGCACGTTTTATGGTGATCTCTTTAGTCATTGGGGCGATCAAATACGCAGTTAAGTAGACGTCATGACGCTGCCAGTCCTTCATAGGGATCTCAACTTGGTTGTGTCCTTTTTTGAGGGTGACTTGTTGTTGCCACAATAAATTATCACTCTCGATACGTAGCCAAGCTTGACCTTGATAAGGAGCGTCGATATTAACTTTAGCGATGTCACCGTCTTTGAAAGAAGCCTTATCAAGGGCCATCGCAATATGATCAGGACGGACACTACCATTATTTTGATCAGACCAACGCCAGTACCAATCTTCGCCAGCATCAAAGAATAAACGAGACACGCGCTTATCTTGGGTCGATTGAACTACTAATTCGTATTCTCCCCACTCAACGGGCGCCGTAATAGTCGTTGCATTTTTGTTGTTTAACTTAATAGTATCTTGCCACACGGGATAAACACTACTACGTTGATGTCGTTGCCAGCCTTCTTGATTACTGTGCTCCCAATAATACTCTTTGTGATGACGAATAAGGCTAACAAACACATCGTCACTGGCGAGTGTTCCCGCTAAATTACTACGTAAAATATCAAAACTTATTTGGGTTTCGCTATCGCTGGTGAGTTCATCGAAGTGAGGCTTGACACCAATCATTGTCTGATGAGGCCACCATAAGCGTTGAAAAGACTTAGTGACTTTACGGCCGCTTTTTTCATACAAGTACGCATAACCATTAAGCACCATGGCTTGGTTTCTATTATGCCATCGATCTTGTAATACTAATGCGCCTTTTCCTTGTTGATCTAGGGCAATGGCATTGAGATCAAAACTATCAGTAATACCTTGCGTTTTGTGTTCGCCAAAGTAGTACTTGGGTAAGATAGTGACAGCTTGATTGGTTGATTTGAATTGTAATAAACCATCGACTTTATGGCCACTTGCCGGCGCACCGTATAAAAATAATCCTGTGAGTGGCTGTGATGTGTCACCGGCAGTTGTCAATGGGTCTAACGCACCATCAAATTTAACTTCTAGACGTTGTGGCATGAAATCTTCAACGCTAAATTGGTGATTATAGTGTTGATTAGCGAGCTTAAATTTGAGTTGATAATGGCCCGTTAGTGCATCTGATGCGACATTGAAATCAAATTGATAGAGTCCATTTGTAGGCGATAACATGACTGTTTTCAGTACGTTGCCATTTGGATCTTGTAATGTTGCTTGTATCGGCATCGGTTCAACGCCGTGGCCATCTTGATCTTTAAGTAGCCCGTAGTAGGTTATTGCTTCTCCGCGACGATAAAGGTCGCGCGCCCCAAATATAAATAACTCTAATGGCGCGTTTTGACGACCACTAATGGCAAAGTCAGCTAAATTAAGTGGTTGTGAACGGCGCAGGTTAGCCACACTAAAATCATTGTTTCTAATAAATGTTAGCAATGAGATATCTTTATTCTTGGCTATTTTTACTTGTCCATTCACACTGGTTAGTTGTGGAGAAGAGATAGGATTATTTTTGTAATCATAAGCTTGAATACTTACATCTTGGGCCGGCATCGCATCATTTTGTTGCGACACTGTCACTAGGTAGTAGTCATTGTATTCGCGAACCTCATGAGTTAATTCACTGATAGTAAAGCGCGCCACTTGATAAGATTCATAGTTATTGGGTGTTCGTAACACGGCAAAATAAACACCTGGCTCTTGCAAAGACTGAATATGCTCTGTGGCCAAAATACGCTTTATACGCTGATTAGTTTCTGTTTTGGTATCATACTTTTGCGTACTGACTAACTCTCCATCACGTGCAAGACGCTCAACCGACCATGCATAAATTTTGCTGGTGGCATTGTAAGATAGAATATCGTCGTAGTGCTTTTGGTTAATGCGGTAGTAATTGACCTCAACCCATGGCTGATTAACAACCATAATTGGCAAACCATCACTGAAATTAGGATTAAGGACAGAGCCTTGCTGTAGAAAAGAGGCAGAGGGTGTGAGATCTGGACTTGAGAATTTCTTTTCGTGATGTTGCGTAAGCGTTATTTGGTCTGCGCTTGTCAGTGCGGCGTCTATACGAATTTGATAGCTAGCGTCGGGAGCGATATGGGGATAGTAAGCATTGACACCCTCTTCATCAAGCTGCCAAGCCTTGGGCATATAACCTTGATTGTTACTTAGGGTTATATACTGATTAATATCTTTGGTTTTATTGACAGGTTTACTGAACATCACCCACGCTGACGGCAAGCCGTTAAACTCACGATATCCACTATTAACAACCAAAAACTCCTTGATTTTACTATAGTCTTTGGCTGATTTTTCAGATAATTTTACTGAGCTGGAGTCTTGCGTTGGTGGTGAGTTTGTGTCATTGCAGCCGTTTAATAACAAGATAGCGAGTAGTGCGATGATCCGTGTCATAGTCTGTCCATGAAGGTTGATTGGATGGTGAAAAATTATAGGTGTTTCTTTATGAATTATTGGTGAACAACGCAGTCAATATCGATGAGTGTAATGAATGCCCACAATAGAAACACCAGCGCCATTAAACTGGTGCAACCTTTTGATAAGCGGCACCGCTCGGCGGGGCGCCAAATAGCGCCATTGCGGCTTGCATTTCATCAGTGGGGAAATTAGCTAATGATTGTTGATGTGCTTCAACACTTTGCCATTGTTCAATCACCACAAATTTATTATCGCCATCTTGTTGACGTAGCACTTCACACGTCAGGTTGCCTTTACAGCTTGTAATATAAGGTACAAGTGAGCAAAGAAATGTTTGAAGTTGTTCTTCTTTTCCATCTGCAGCGCTAAAGTGATTAATTCTTGTGATTGGCATTGGCGTCTCTTTGTTATTAGTAGTGTGGAGGCGGAGGCTCTGGAAGTTGAGCACCCATCGGGCTTTGACCTATCTCACCAATTTTAGTAGCGAGATACTCTAATTGAGTGCGTTGACGATCGATAAGCTCATTCAACAGTGCGATTTCGTTACTTAAACTGTCAATAGTGTCTTCTTGAAAGGAAACTTTCATTTCTAGATCGTCGATGCGTTGCTCGGTGTTACTCATTGTATTTCCTAAAGGGTTAACGGCTGCTGCCTATTGTCCAAAATTCGGCATAGCCAGAACTACTTTCGGTGACTAGTTTACCTGATTTTGTTTGTGCAATGGCATAAATAACTGAGCTAACAGGGCGAGAATCTTTTCTTGGGGTAACTTTCCACTGTTCCAGTTTTTTTCCTGAGCTTGTTTGCCAGCGGTTGAGAAGACGACCTGGACTGCCAGTAAATAACTGCGTTGAATCATTAGAGAATTTTACGGCGCTAAAGACACGAGATCGAGATTGATATTGTAGACGGCTCACTTCATTACCTGACTTTAAATCCCAAATGGAAGATTGGCGCTGGCTGCCTGCACTAAACGCATATTTTCCTGTGCTATCAAGGGCAACCTTAGTGATACGTGTTGGATGGACAAAACGGTAAATAACTTGAGCCGTTCTAGTGTCCCAAAATAACGCGGTGTAATCACTACTGCCAGACAACGCATAACGGCCGTTGGATGAAATGGCAACGCTGTTGATTTTTTCACTATGACCTAAAAACTCAATACGGCGGCCACTAAAAATATTCACATGAACGACAACACCATTGACCTTGCCAATGAGTAAATCACCATTGTTTGCAATTGCGATGTCACGAATTGTTGATTCGCGAAGCTTTGAATAAGTGAGTGATTTCCCCGTTTCTATATCCCACACAACAAATGCGTCTTTCTCAGCTGACACGGCATATTTGTTATTGTCGGAAATCGCGGTGAATAAAACGAGGTTTTCACTACCTTGTGCCCAGCGATATTTCTGAGCATTAGTATTTAGATCCCATAAAATAAGGTCATTAAAACTCGAAGAAACTAGTGCCAGACTACCATCTTGAGATATCGCAGCGGCTAATGCACCATCCGTAGCATGCTCCCACATTTTGTCTGGCTTGTCAGAATCACTACAGGCGGTTAGCACGGCAACGACACAGATTAAAAATATCCGTTTCAACATGAACTTTTACCTACTTTCTTTATCTATAAGACACATTTGTGAGTGTTACCTTCGATGATATGGCTCAAATGCAGGCTAATCAACAACTATCTTGTTAAAAAACTTGAATAACTGGCTTGGAATGTGGCATAAACATCATCACAAAAAATTATTAATAATAATGGCCGTTTGTTTAATGAAGTGGCTGATAATCCCTTTAAAGGAAGTTTCATGAAAAAGATTTTGAAAGTATCTGCAGTTGCTGCTGCATTATTAACGGTTGCGGCTTGTAATCAAGAGAAGAAAGTTGAGCCTGTAGCTAAGGCTGCTCCGGCAACTATTGAACTGAAAAATGATGACGAAAAAGGCGCTTACGCTATTGGTGTTTCATTTGCTAAGTACGTTAATAAGAGTTTAGAGCAAGCCTCTGAAATGGGTGTTGAAGCTGATAAAGATCTTATCATCAAAGGTTTCACTGATACGATTAAAGGCAACGCAGCATTGAATGAAGAAGAAGTTCAAGCAGCGTTAATGGCTTACGATAAGAAAATGAAAGAAGTTCAAGCAACTAAAGTTGCTGAAACTGAAAAAGTATTCTTTGATGAAAATGCAAAGAAAGAAGGCATTAAAACGACTGAATCAGGTTTACAATACGAAGTTGTTAAAGCCGGTGAAGGTGAAAAACCGACTGCTGCTGATACCGTGACGGTTCATTATACTGGTACGCTAACTGATGGTACTAAATTTGATAGTTCACATGATCGCGGTGAGCCAATTTCTTTCCCATTAGGTGGCGTAATTCCTGGTTGGACTGAAGGTCTGCAATTAATGAGCCCTGGTGCCGTTTATAAGTTTTCGATTCCATCAGCGTTAGCTTATGGTGCTCGTGCAACTGGCGGTATTCCTGCTAACTCAATTTTGTTATTTGAAGTTGAACTGATTTCTGTTGAAAAAATGGCTCCACCAGCAGCAACTGATGCTCCAGCTGCTGAAGGCCAAGCACACGCAGCGGAAGACGGTCACGTACACTAGAATATTAACGTTCTAACAAAAAAGCCGATGAGCATGCTCATCGGCTTTTTTTTTGTTCACGACTAACTGGATTTAGGAGGTAGGACGAAGTAGGAGCCAGAGCCGATAATTCACTACTGATTTAGCCACAACACTTTTTAAACTTTTTACCACTGTTACATGAACAAGGATCATTTCGGCCAGGTGTTTTTTCAAAGGTGGTTGTTGATGCTGTATTAATCAACGCCATTAACTGGTTAATGTCTTCACTCGCATCACTCGACACTGAAATATCAGCCACTAATTCATGTTGCTCAACCAGTTTACTAACTTCGTTTTTTCTTTCTTCACTGGTTACTGTTAAACTCAATGGGTTTTCTGATGTACCAAGGCGTACATCACGCTTCGTATTGTAGCCAGACTTTACATGGTTCACTCGAGTATGAATGCGGCCTTTGTAATATAAATCATGCATGTAAAAATCCTTCAATTATTTGTAATAAATTGTCATTAGTGCCGTGCACTAAAATAGCGGCGCTATTATCGCATGTTTCTACTGGGATGGAAGTATTGGCAATTAATCTTACTTCTAACTGTCTCACAAACATGATTAAGCACTGTGTGTAAATGAGACTTCCAGTCAAATACCGCGTTAAAACATTCATGCATAATGTTAAGTCGCAGCAAATAGTTGCATCTCTTGTTATTAATTAGTTCGTAATCATGTAAACGTTGGGGTATTAGGTGTTAAATGGAAATAATTAATTGCCGATTAGAGGATGTATTTCTAGCAAAAGTTAAACTATGATGAATCCTATCAGTGGTTTAGGAGCAGAATATGAAAAATACAACGCAGCATTATGGCTATTTGTCGATTGGATTACATTGGCTTATTGCGTTAATTGTATTCGGGTTGTTTGGGCTGGGATACTGGATGGTCGGATTAGGCTATTACGATCCTTGGTATAAAACAGGCCCAGACTTACATAAGAGTATTGGCATTGTATTGTTTACCCTAATGATTGCACGTGTGGCATCTCGATGGTTGCAAGTTCAGCCAGAATCATTGGAATCTCATACCAATGTTGAACGAAAAGCGGGGCATGCTGTCCATATCTTGCTTTATATATTATTGTTTTTCATCATGATAAGCGGGTATTTAATATCAACGGCAGATGGTCGTGGTATTGAGGTATTCGGCTTATTTACCATTCCTAGTCTTGGAGAGTTATTCACAAACCAAGAAGACTTGGCTGGTTTGGCGCATGAATACGCCGCCTATATTGTTGTTGGTGCTGCGTTGTTACATGGATTAGCCGCAATTAAACATCACGTTATCGATAAAGATAACACCCTTAAAAGAATGCTTGGTCACAGGCAGAAATAGAGAAGAGAGATTACATATGAAGAAGTTACTTTTAGCCTCTGCATTGGCTGGTGCGCTTTTAAGCCCAATCGCAAACGCAGCAGACTACGTGGTTGATTATAAAGGTGCTCACGCATCAATTAACTTTAAGATCCAACATCTTGGTTATAGCTGGTTAACAGGTCGTTTTGATAAGTTTGATGGTAAATTCAACTATGATGCGAATAACGTTGCGGCATCAAAGATTGTTATGAATATTGATGCGACCAGCATCAACTCAAATCACGGTGAGCGTGATAAGCATTTACGTAATCCTGATGTACTTGATACATCAAAATTCGCAACCGCTAAATTTGTTAGCTCGTCAGTTAAAGATTTAGGTAACGGAAAGTTAGCTATCATGGGTGATCTAACGCTACGCGGTGTTACTAAGCCGATTACTATCGACGCAGAAAAAATTGGTGAAGGTAAAGATCCTTGGGGTGGTTACCGTGTTGGGTTTAGCGGCAAAGTACGTTTGAAAATGGCAGACTTTGGTATTCCAATTAACTTAGGCCCTGCATCAACATACGTTGATTTAGATTTACATATCGAAGGTATTCGTCAGTAATTTTAGAACGGTACTTACACAAAAGCCAAGCGACTGCTTGGCTTTTTTATTTGAATCGTTATAACCAGTCCGTTAATTTTATACCAACACCAATTTGCTGTGTTCGTTCGTTGTAATAAATTAAACTCTCACCATAACCATTGAAATATTCAACATAACCCTGCAAATGATTACTGATTGGGAAAGACCAGCCTAATGTAATGGCGCCTTTGTTATCACTTTTAAAGTTATTTCTCAGCATAATGCTCAGATTATGATGATCGTTGATTTGCCATAACGCACCAATTTCACCTTTGCCCATAAAGTCTTCAATATCAGGGTTATCATCTCCAATTCCATCTGGTGTTTCTTTCTCATCTTCTGGTATTCGCCACCATGCTTTTACGCCATAAATGACCGGGCCGTGGCTCATGACAAGCCCGCCAATAATGCGATTCCAACTTCGTGAAAATTCACCACCCTTACCATTGGATTGGTGATTAAATGACAGGTAGGTCATATCAATAGGCATGCCAAATAACTGCCACGGTTTCTCATAGGTAAAAATGACTTCTGGCTCGTAATTGGTTTCACGAAATGGCGCTGATAGTTCTGCGTTATAAGTCTGCCACCAGCTTGTTGCTGTAAAAGCGAATTGCATATCAATGTTGTCGAAAATAAAATCTTGGTAGGCAACATATTTAATCGAGATCTGAAATTTTGCTTCGACAGGATCAAATTCGTCACCGTCTAACATTTCATCGTAAATATCAGTATCGACATTAGAGTAGGTAAAGGGCAATAAGTAGTTAGGTTTATGAGGAAGTATCGCAAAAGGATTATCTATTACTTGTTGTTCGTAGGAATTTCTAACTTCAAACGCTGTCATTTTTTCTTGCTCACATTGGCGGCGCAAATCAGCAACAGTCGTTGAACTGTCTGCTGATTTTAAGTGATTACTCATGCAGGTGAGTACTGCATTTGAGGGTTGATCATCAACGCTATTGTCGGACTTAGCTAAGGTTAGATGGCTAATACTTGTTGTTACAATGCAAAAGATGAACGTTGATAATTTCATAATTGTATCCATTTATCGATATTGAAAAAATTATATCAGATCTATTAATAACTTAAATGGTTTGGGCTTATTGACACCCGTTCAATGACGCCAATTTTTCAGTGTCTAGTTATTAGCTTGTTCTTGTTTAGTTTTTTGCAGTTTTTGTTCATTGAGCGAAATTAATTGCGCATTTAGCTCCATGAGTAGCGCTGTTAATACTTTGATTTGTTCGTCGGCTGATTCTGAATTTTGACTTTGTAACGCGGTTATTTTTTCTTGAGTTTCTTTGATTTGCTCTTGAACGCGTTTGATTTGTTGATCGATTATATCCCCTTTGTTTTCTTGCTCTTCGGCTGCCTCCGCTTGCTGTGCTGAATTAGCGGGTTGTTTAAGGGCGTATCCAAAATCTTTTGTATTATCTGCTTGTGATAATGCTTTTCCTTCTGCCGACAGTGATACCTGTGTTGAAGGTGATGAGTTATCTTCAGCAATATTCCAATACCCTTTATCAGATGCTACTGGTGGTGTGTGAGCTTGTTGATTGATGCTGATGCTAGGTGGATTTATTTTCATAAGATATCGTCCGATGATTGATGTTCTAATGTGTGTATCGGCAACGAGTGTGAAAACTGTATAAAAAAAGCCGCTAACTTTGCAGGTAGCGGCCTTTAAACATCATCGTAGAATTGCTTGTCGATAAGCGTTTAGCTATGGATAGCATTTCCAATCAGTAATGCAATATAGGCATTGTGATCTTTTGTCATTGCATCTTGGCCAAAACCAAAGCCTGAGGCATTGTCGTAGATAGCGTTTAACTGACCTAATGCAGCAGCTTTCGCTAAATTATCGTAGCGTGAAGGCTTAGAAACACCAACAATAGCGATGAGGCGTTTAACATAGTCAGTCTGAACATTTTGACTAACAGACGTTAGCTTACCGCTGTCAAAAATAGCGGCTGTCAAGTCACTCATCACTTCGGTTAGTGAATAATCGTTACCATAAAGCGAGGTGTCAGAAATACGCTTTAACACATTAGGGTGTAACAACTGTGCTAACACATTGCGCTGCATACCTAAGATCATATCGTGAGCACGAGGATCTTCATTACGACTGCCATGATTAAAGCCGCGGCGTTGCAACTGCATATAGTTATACAACGGTGCCATTGTACTGAGTACATCACTGTTAAATACTTGCTTGGCTAGCGTATTCATCGCTTCTTTTTGCGTTGCTTTAGGGACAGGCGTATAAGGCATATGTTGGTTATCTTGACTAACAAAGTCACGCTCGACATAAACACCGCCGATTTGACGTGAAATAATGCCAGCTTGTGTGCGATATTGACCAAATAACGAGTTAGCTGAAATCAATAATGGCTGATAAGAAGCGCCTTCTTTCAGTGTCTTACTCTTTAGGTCGCCAAATAAGCTGTCGATAAGTTCCATACGCTGACTTGCATAAGCGACAGGGTTTGAGGACATGTCACCAATCATTACGCGTGGATCGATATGAACACCTGGACGGCGCATGTCATCGGCATCATTACCAAAAGCATGACCGTGTTCACCTGAGCGGCTCAAAATAGCGTTTAAACGTTTTTCTTCAGCGGCATTATCGTCTAACGCCATGCTATAACCAAACTCTATTGCCCAGTCGTCATACGGACCCGGCTTAGTTTGGAAAAAGTTACCTTGCTTCATCCCTTTAGGCGCAACATTAACTGGGGTGTAATCCATGACTGAGCCCGTTAAAATACCTTGCGTTTTTGTAATGTCGTGAACGTCTTTTTCATCCCACAAAATTGATGATTTCATGTTGTGGTTAAGGCCTAAAGTGTGGCCTACTTCATGTAGGATCAGCATGCGTAATCCTTCGTCTAACAGTGCTTTTCCTTCAATTGAATCGCTATCTGTCATGGTGCTTGCCATTAGCATGCCTTGTTGTAATTCATGGCCAGCGCTGCAATGTAAACCTTCTTGATTAATGTCTTGACCTGCAACGCTTAAACTAGCGGCGCCTTGGCTATATAAGTTGTCGTATATCCAACGATTTTTCATGAATACAAATTCAAGCATGATGTCAGCGCCAAGCATTTCACCTGTTAATGGGTTTGCAAGTGATGGGCCGTAACCACCAAATGGAGGGTTTGGCGACGATGTCCAACGCAGTACATTGTAGTTAATATCACCTGCACTCCATTTCGCGTCATCGGGTTGTACTTTGACAACAATAGCGTTTTTAAAGCCTGCCTTCTCAAAAGAACTATTCCAGCTTAATGTCGCTTCTTTGATCGTATCGCGCCATTCTAATGGCGTGGTATTTTCAATCCACCAAACAATAGGCTCTACAGGTTCAGATAATGCAGCACTTGGATCTTTTTTGACAAGATTCCAACGTTTGATAACGTCTTTGTATGGTGCCCATTTACTTGATGTCATCTCATCGTACTGATGCGTAAAGTAACCAATGCGCGCATCGTCGTAACGAGGTTTAAAGCTACTTTCAGGTAATTTTACAAATGAGTGTTGCACTTTTACTGACGTAGAACGTGGATCAGATACGGCACGAGAACCACCAACACGAGGATTTGGATTGCTAAAGACATAATCAATAACAAGGTCTACATTGTCTTCAAAAGCACGTTTTTCTAGAAAACGTGATTTTTTACTATCGAGTTTACCAACGCTAAAACGTTTAGCTGCCGCCTTTCCTGTGCGAGGCCATGGAGAAACACGGTGTAATGACTCTCCTAAAAATAGTTTGTTCACATTAACTAAGATTTTACCATCTTCTTCTTTTTTAATGGGTAAGCTAGCCAATACGGCTTCACTGATGTTGGCTCCTTTGGCGCGGCTAATTGGATTGTTTTCGTCAAATAAGAAGCGTGGTGTTTTAGTGATGATATCAATGCGGTCAAAGTAGCGACGAAACTCGATAATTTTGTTGCCACGGTAGCCGCCACGAAAATGCCCTGCATCTAATAAGCCTTCCACTGTATGTGCAAAGTGCATAATAGGAGAATCGAGTTGGTCTTCAGTTAACACCATGAGCATTTCACCAGATTTTTTATCTTGGTAAAAATTTAATAATCCTTTGGTTTCTTCTTTTTCTTTAAGCATTGACGCTAGAGTCGCGTCTTTCTTGTCTGATTTTGATTTTTTGGCATCAGCCGCAAATGCTGGCTGACTAGCGCCAACGGCTAGCAATAGGGCCAGCGAAAGAGTCGTTAGTTTCACAATTATGTCCTTAATTATTATCAATGTCGTTGTGCAATATCTTGCAGTGTTAGTCATTCTACGCAAAGAACTAGTTAAGCTACAGTGTTAAACGTAACAAGTTGTTAACGAATAACGTGGTGTTAAATCAGTGTCATTCATTGGTTGAATGATAGAGGGAAAATTGGCCTGAAGGTTGCTTAGGTAGGGTAGTTCAATCAATTAAGTTAAGGACGACGCAAATGAATTTTGGTCTGTTAAACCCTTATGGTGCGTATCATACGCAACAAACACAAGCCGCTAAGTCAACTTCTGCGGTGGAATCTCAGCCAAGCGGCAACGATTTATTGCCGCCAGCTCAAGTTGATACTGTCACTCTATCGTCCCAAGCTAGAGCGGGAGAGTCAGTTAAACAAGCCGATGAGAATACTTATGAACACCTCGGTGCCTTGAAAAAAGTCAAACTTCGAGAAGCAGAAACCGTTGAGCCGACGGATCCTCTGACGCGTAAAGATCCATTAGCGCATATTGATACTACAAACTTTTTAACTGATGCGATGGCGTCGATTGTGGAAGGACGCTTAGGTGTTGATAAAGAAAAAGTCAAAGAAATAGAAGCGATGATCGAAGAGGTTGCTAAGGATGAATCACTATCGGCTCAAGAGAAAGAAAAACGCATTGGTGAGTTGCAAGAGTTACTAGAAAAAGAATATGAGAAGGCGGCTGAGAAACAGGCCAATCAGCAAATCTAAGTGTAAATATTGACTTTACATTTCTTTACTACGCGTTTTTTTTAAGCGAGATACAATGATGGGCAAATCAGATAAATGGCATAACCTTTATCTAAATTTCCAATAATCAGAGTATCTATGATGAAAAATATCTTTTTTTTGATCACACTTCTAGTGACAAACCTTAGCTTTCAACTTAACGCCGCAGAATCGAAGAAAGATTTTTCCGAGCGATTTGAACAAGTAACGCAGCGGTTGGCACTGTCTCCTGAACAAGTTGAGGCTATCACTCCCATATTGATTAGTAGTGCTGAAAGAACGAAAGAGGTGTTGGCAAAGTACGGTATCAATATAGAGCAAGGTAAAGATAATAAAAATGCTAAGCTTGGTTTTAGTAAATTGAGAAAGATGGCTAAAGAGATGGCCTCTGAGAGAGAGAAAACTACAGCGGCGCTCTCTGTTCATTTGAATGACCAGCAAATGAAGGAATATACTGAAATTCAAGCTGAACGAAAGAAAATGATGCGCGAGCGATTGCTAAGTCGATAATAGCGAAAGTGGAGAAAACGATGAATAGTAGCGAGCACATTGATGTCTTGATGGTCGATGATGATGTTGAATTAGGTGAATTAGTTCAACAATATCTGACTAATGACGGCGGCTTCAACATTACTTTTTGTAATGACAGCGTTGAAGGCGTGAACTTGGCCTTATCGACTGATTTTAACGTTATAATTCTTGATGTTGGCATGCCAAAGCTCAATGGATTTGATGCCTTAAAACAGATACGTCAGTCTAAATTAACACCTGTACTTATGCTTACTGCTCGTGGCGATCACATTGATCGTGTTATTGGCTTAGAAATCGGTGCAGACGATTATTTACCGAAACCGTGTAATCTACGAGAGTTATCCGCTCGTCTGAAGGCACTTCATCGCCGCTCTTCAATGCAAGAAAGTGAATTAGTTACTCCGTCTAAAAAAGGGTTTCAAGTCGGCGATTTAGCGTTGGTAACAAGCTCCCAGACTGTCACTATAGATGATGAATTGGTTGTGTTAACTGGTGCCGAGTTCTTAGTGTTAGAAATCTTAGTGCAACATGCTGGCTGTGTCGTTGAGAAGAATGACATCGCTAAACACGCATTAGATAGACCCATTACATTTTTTGATCGCAGTGTTGATGTGCACGTCGGGAATTTGCGAAAAAAATTAGGGCCATTGACGTCTGGGTTGCAACGGATAAAAACGGTGAGGGGCCGTGGTTACTTATACGTGAGTGAAATATGAAACAATTTTTCTTTCGTATTTTTCTTGCCATATGGATCATTTTGCCAATCACTGGCGCAGTAACTATGCTGACAGGCAAGTTATTTCAACACACAGGATGGCTAGCACAGCCGACTGATTTTGAAGCCAATATGGTTGCTAAAGTTGTTGAAGATATTAATAGTATTCAATCTAACGACCCTGCCGAAATTACTCAACAGATACTAGCGCGGCATGTTTTGGACATGGAGCAAATGATGCAAATTTATGTCGTTAGTCCTTCTGGAAAAGATATCTTACATAGAAAACTCCCTACCTATGTTGAGCAGCGATTATCTGGTCGACTGTCTAATAAGCTCTTCGATGGCGGATATCGTATTGTGTCGATGACGACAACTCATCAAGGTTATAAAGTGATTGGACATAAGATGCCTTATCCACTGGTGAGAATGGTTTTTCAACCCAAAATTCGTTTTGTACTGTGGAGTGTTATGATCCTCGTTAGCGCTTTTGTAACATGGCGATTGGCAACATTTATTGTTGCTCCGTTGCGAATGTTGCGGGAAGCAAGTGTGCAAGTTGCTTCAGGTAATTTGGATATTAGAGTGGCAAATGCCGTTGCAAATAGAAGTGATGATATTGCTTTGTTAGCGCAAGACTTTGATACGATGACACATAAAATAGAGAGTTTATTATCGGCTCAACAACGCCTAATGCGCGATGTGTCACATGAACTTAGATCACCTCTCGCTCGTCTACAAGCAATGATTTCTATTGCGAATCAACAGCAAAATAAACAGCCGATAGACTTAGCAAGAGTTCAATTCGAGCTTGAAAAACTTGACGATCTCATTGGTGATATTTTGCAGTATTCTCGCATTGACACTATGCAAGGAATTACAAAACAGCGTACTGACTTAGTTGATTTGATTAGTGTTATCTGTGAAGGGGCAGAAATAGAAGCGGCCTGCGATATTCAACGAATAAAAATTAATGCGCCACGACAGCTCATTACGCTTGTTGATGCCAAATTATTAGGAAGTGCAATAGAAAATATTTTACGTAATGCACTTAAATTCTCGCCGCTTGATGCGTTTATCAACATTACTTTATCGCACAGAAGCGATACGATCAGTATCGTGATTGAAGATTCAGGGTCTGGCGCACCAGAAGATTGCTTAGAACACCTGTTTTCTCCATTTTATCAGGTTGATAATGGCGTTAAACCTTCTCAATCAGGCAGTGGCGTTGGCTTATCAATTGCGTTACGTGCTGTTGAATTACATCAAGGAAAAATCTTTGCAGAAAATCTTAAACCTCAAGGGTTGAAAGTCTCTATATTATTACCTCATTCGACATAGTTACTCGCGATAATTCGAGCATGTGTTATTGCGTTTGCTTGTTATTCACGCTTCTTTACAGTTCTTGTCATCGTTGATGATCTTGTTTACAGACCAATCTTTATACTGCTTGTTATCAGCTAAGGCATCGAGCTTTAGTTAACTTAGCAATGCAGGAGTAGGTAATGAATACATTTAAAATTGGCGCCATAGCACTGGCTATGACGATGTTAACAGCGTGTGGTGATGATGAGAAAGAAGTCGCGTTTGGCGAATTAACGTTTTATAACGCGTCTCATAATAGTGGTGTTGTAGAAATTGCTGCCATTGATGGTGATACGCAATATAACTTAACGAAAGTTGATGAATTTAATACGTCACCTAATTACTATCCCGATGTCACTGATTATGAGTTATTAGTTAATCATCAACAGCCTTTTGTTGATGAGCCAATCGTTATTTCTCAACAACCATTTACAATAAGTGACGATATGCTGTCATTGTTAATTTTAAATGGTGATGCAAAGCAGAGTGAATTGTTATCTTATTCGATCGATCCTAAATCATTAAGTGACATGATTAGTGATGATAAGAAAAATGAGACAAAGAGCTTTGAAATGCGCTCGCTTAATTTATCTCAGACTTATCAAAGTGTAGGTTTGCACTATTCATTCGATAATAGCTCATTTTCCCAAGCTCAATTAGTTACACAGCTTGATGATAAGCAGTTATCTGAATTAGTGGTTATGGCACAGGGCCTGTACACGTTTTTCATAACAGACGAACATGGGCAATTGATTTATCAATCTGACCAAGTTGCTGTTGAGTATCAAGATAGTTATGTATTTGCTATTCGCGATGATGTTAATGGCGAAAACCTTGTGATTTATAGGTTCTCTAAAAC
>MPDF01000033.1 GCA_001874365.1 Gammaproteobacteria bacterium MedPE
ATTAATTCGATTAAAGAAAAATAGTAATGGTATAAACTGTTGATTTTATAAAGTTAAAATGAGGGACTTTGTTTTCTAGATTTGTTACCGTAGCAAAATTGTCTCATTAGGAGTTTTAAATTGATATCTATAGTTATTTGTTTCCTTGCTTCTTTAATTTGGCTTTCTACTTTGGCTTTTACGTTTTATAAATCGATGGTTGATTCAGAAAACCCATCTGCTGGTATGAAAATGTGGTTGCACGTATACATTGTGGCTGTGTTGCCAAAGATGTTGGTACCTAAGTCGTTGTCGAGTGGATCAGTGTGGATAGCCAGATTGTCTTATTTAAGTTTAATCGTTTGCTTCTTTAGTTTTTATCATGCTGTGAAGTATATTGCTGAATAAAGTAACGAATTTTTAAATGGTGAGTTCCTTAGATTTCTAACTGTTTATAACTATGTTGGTATGGCGTGATAATAAAGATGTCCGTTATTATTTAGCTTCAACTTAGCTTCAATTTAAGGCAATTGTGAGTTCACTTTTAGGTTGCTAAATATTTGTTACAAAATCTTCTCTGCAAAAGCGTATTCCTCGATGTAAACGTGGCATTATACAGCGCTATAAAAATAATTATTTAATACAACTAACTACAGGCCATTCTATGAAGTTATTTAAAAAGTCATTGTTGGTGTTAAGCATTGCCAATGTTTCGGCATTTGCTGGCGCTACTATATTGCCAGAAACAGATTCGTTGGTTGCTAATCCAGCGACTGTTTTATCAACAGATGAATTTAAAAAAGCCGAAAAAACTGACAGCAAAGCAAAAGCTGACGGTAAAAAAGGCGATAAAGGCGACGCTAAGAAAAAGAAGAAAAAAGATAAATTTAAAAAATACGATGATGTGATCACCGATAAAGCTATCACGTCAAAAGGTGTTTTTACTACGCATCTAGTCGACAACAAAGCCTATTTTGAAATTCCAGCCGCTGAGTTTGGTCGTGAGTTTGTATGGCAAGTTAAAACGTCTGGTACGCAATCTGGTAAAGGTTTAATTAGTTCAGACATTGGCCGTCAATACGTAGTATTTGAACGCCATGGTGACAACGTTTTATTACGTAACCGTAATTATTCCGTGGTTTCTGAAGATGGTTCAAGAGAATCATTAGTTGTTAAAAAAGCAACGATCGATGGCATTGTTGCTAAATTTCCAATCACTACTTTTTCAAAAGACGATGCTAAGTCGCCTGTGATTGATATTACTAAGCTTTACATGGGCGGAAGCAAAGATTTATTCCCTAACCCGCGTAACCCTAAAGCGACTAAATTAAAGCTAAATGGTAAAAATGCATTAATTACTAAAGTTAAATCATTTGAAAAAAATATTGAAGCGACAGTGTTAGCGCAGTTTACTAGCAGTAAAGGCAATCAAACGAAAGAAATCCGTCATTCAATTTTCGCTTTACCTGATACGCCGATGAAGCCTCGTTTTTACGATAAGCGCGTTGGTTATTTCACGGCAAATTATTCAGATTTTAGTTCTGATAAAAATAAAGTAGACACGTTTAGTTTTATTAAGCGCTGGCGCTTAGAAAAGAAGAACCCAGAGTTAGATGTTAGCGAGCCTGTACAACCTATTGTTTGGTATATCGATCAAGGTACTCCGCAACGTTTCGTGGAAGCAGTACGTGAAGGTATTGAATTCTGGCAACCTGCGTTTGAACAAGCGGGCTTTAAAAATGCCATCATTGCCAAAATGGCACCAACGGTAGAAGAAGACCCTGATTGGGATCCAGAAGATGCCCGTTATTCAGTGATTCGTTGGATCCCGTCTGGCATTCCTAATGCACAAGGACCACACGTAGCTGACCCGCGTTCAGGTGAGATTATTGAAGCCGACGTTCGTATGTATCACAACGTAATCAAGCTACTTGAAGGTTGGTATTTCGCACAGGCTGGTGCTACAGATCCACGAGCTAAGAAATTGCCTTTACCGAATGATGTCATGAGTGACTTAGTACGCTTTGTTGTTGCTCATGAAGTAGGGCATTCTACGGGTTTACACCATAACTTTATCGGTAATAACTCTTACAGCATTGAGCAATTAAGAGATCCTAAGTTTGTTAAAGAATTTGGTGTATCTTCTTCTATCATGGATTACGCTCGATTTAACTATGTAATGCAACCAGATGATGGTGTATCACCAATCGATTACGATCCAGGTCCGTACGATAAATTTGCTATCGAATGGGGTTATAAAGAGTTTGCTGGTGATAAAACTCCGAAAGAAGAAGCTGAGCTGTTGAATAAAATCGCTGATCGTCAGTTAACCGATAAACGTTTACGTTGGGATGCTTATTCAAAAGGCAGTACGTTAGATCCACGAATTTTAACCGAAGCCATTGGTGAAGATCCTGTTGAAGCGACGCGTTTAGGTCAAAAGAACAAACAACGTATTCTTGCAAATCTAATCGACGCTACAAGCTTTGAACCATCTAAAGGCTATGATGAGCTAGACAGTGCTTACAGAACCGTTGTTCAGCAACATGCGCGCGAACTTGGTCATGTGGCTAAAGCTGTTGGTGGTGTGATGTATCGTAATGAGTTAACTCAAGCTCATAAAGATAAGCAAGTATTTATTCCTTATGCTAAAGAGAAACAAGAGCGTGCTGTTGATTTCTTAATTGAGAATGGTGTGAATTTACCTGCATTTTGGAATGATGAAAAAATCTTCAAACGTATTGGTTACAACAAGTTTGAGCAATACGGTAACTACATTATTCGACAAGCGATTGGTGCTCCATTAGCTGCACATCGATTAGATTCATTAATCAAGCTGCAAGCTGCTGGTCATGACGTTATGGATCCGGTAAAAACTGTAAACAAGTTCGTTGACGCAATATACGGCGATATTAAATCTCGTGGCGCGCAATCTGATCAATACAGAATAATGCTACAAGATTATTTCGTGAATAAGTTGGTTAAAGACTTAGCGCTTGCAACGTCTAAATCTAGTCGTTCTCCTAAGCCTTCAGCAACATTTATTGCAATGATTCGTGGTACAGCTACCGATCTAAAAATGAAATTAGAAGCAGCATCGAACAAGCACTACGGTACTTTAGCTGGTTATCGTTATGCTGGTCTTGCTGCTAAATTAGCTGAAGGATTAGAGCCAACGTTAACGGTTAAAAAATAACGACAAGTTTGCTTTAATGACGAGCACTACACATGTGGTGCTCTACTTCCTCTAAGCCACTATTTTAGTGGTTTTTTTATTTTTACACGCAATATGAAGAGGGGTTGACTATTAGCGGTATTTAGACAGTGACTCCGCTGCAAATTTGATCTAGTAACCTGTTTGATTCAAACTGCTCAATGAATCCATCTCGATAAAGAGCATTTGACATGAAAGCTTTATCATCTTATTCGAAGCAGATATTACAGGCATTGGATGAGGTTAGTACCCCTGAAAAATCGAAGTCTAGTCAACGTTATTTCCCGCAAGGCGTTCAATGTCTTGGCGCTACAGCACCCGATATAAAGCTCATTATTAGTCAATTTCATCGTGAACATAATGACTTAACGCCGAATGAAGTACTAGAAATTACTGAATCCTTGTTAGCCAATGCGCAATACAACGAAGAGTTTTTAGTCGCCTTTGGTTTGATTAATAAATTCGTTAAGAAACATTATGATGATGACTTATTATTACGGTTCCAATATTGGTTGGAACACTATGCTGACAATTGGTCATTAGTGGATGATCTGTGTCTTAAATCGATTTATCAGTTTCTAATGGCGCGGCCACATCTTATCGATAAAATGCAGCACTGGGCTCATTCTGAAGTACCTTGGTGTCGGCGAGCGAGTAATGTTGTGTGGGTTAAATTTGTTAACCGAAAAATAGGGAAACATATTTATTGTCTCGACCCGCTGTTGGTTTTTAAGCAATGTAGTTTGCTAATTGCCGATGAGGATGAATTTGTTCAAAAGAGTGTTGGCTGGTTATTAAAAGTCACAGCCGCGCATCATCATGACTCCGTTGTGGCATTTCTAAAAAATAAAAGACACATAATGCCGCGAGCGACTGTGCGGTATGCTGTTGAGAAAATGGATAAAGATTGTCGAGCCGACATACTGGACTATACCTAGCACTATTCAATGTTTCAAAATCCTGTCACAATACCCTCGATATTTCGTGGTAGTGAGTTTTGACCGATGTTTCAAGAGATAAAACAATATTTAGCGGATTCAGATCTGCTGTTAAACGCCGTTGGTGAAGGTATTTATGGCTTTGATTTAGAAGGCAATGCTGTATTCATTAATCCTGCCGCTGAGCGCATGACAGGTTGGAATAACAGTGAGATGCTGGGTCACAATATTCATCAATATCATCATCACAGCCACGCTGATGGTAGTGATTATCCCGCTCATGAATGTAAAATTTACGGCACGTTAAAAGACGGCGTGAGCCGAGAAGTGAGCGGTGAAGTTTTCTGGCGCAAAGACGGATCGTCATTTCCCGTAGAGTACACCACGACAGCGGTTTACCGAGATGGCAAGATTATTGGTGCTGTCGCGGTATTTCGCGATGTTACACGTCAAAAGGCGGCTGAAAAGGCCTTACATGATGCCCTTTCTGAAGTTAAAACGTTGTCTAAACAATTACAAACAGAAAATACTTATCTCATTAACGAACTTCAGCAACAATGGTCTGGCCAAGGCTTAGTTGGTTCGAGTGTGCAGTTTGAGAAGATGTTGATGCAGTTAGAGCTGGTGGCTCAAACACAAAGTACCGTATTGATCTTGGGTGAAAATGGTACAGGCAAAGAGTTAGTCGCCCGAAATATCCACCAGCTTAGTCCGCGAAATAATACACCGTTAATCAAGGTTAACTGTGCGGCATTTGCTGATAACTTATTAGAATCGGAGCTATTTGGGCATGAGCGCGGCGCTTTTACTGGGGCGATTGAGCGTCGTAAGGGACGCTTTGAGATAGCTAATAACGGGACGCTCTTTTTAGACGAAATTGGCGAATTATCAATGAGTGCTCAAGGCAAACTACTTCAGGTCTTGCAAGAGCAAGAGTTTGAACGTGTTGGTGGTAATAAGACGATTAAAGTGGATATTCGTGTCATTGCCGCGACAAATCGTGATTTACAAGGCATGGTTGATGAAGGCACATTTAGAATGGACTTATTTTACCGTCTTAATGTCTTTCCTATTCATATACCACCATTACGTGAACGCATTGAAGATATTGAACCGTTATGCCAAGTTATTTTAACCAAACTCAATGCTAAGTTAGGCAAGAGTATTCGCGGTATCAAACAAAAGAGTCTGACGAAATTAAAGCAATATCATTGGCCAGGTAATATTCGCGAATTACAAAATGTATTGGAGCATGAAGCCATTTTAACAACGTCTGACGTGATGGAGATTAAACATACGTTGTTTGATGCTAAAGTGAAAAATAATCAATTGGTGAGTTCAATGGCTGATGCTGAGCGCAACCATATCGAACGCGTGTTAAACCACTGTCAGTGGCGTATTGGTGGCAAAACTGGTGCTGCTGCAATTCTGGAACTTCCAGAAAGCACACTGCGTTCTAAAATGAAAAAATTGGCTATTGTTAGGCCACTGAGTTAATAGGAATTAAAAATGAGTCATTTATGTATTTATCACAAAAACTGTGCCGATGGATTTGGTGCTGCGCTAGCAGTAAAGGTCTATTGTGATCGCTTAGGTGTTGAGTGTGATTTTATGCCAGCGCAATACGGCTATGAAGCGCCTGATGTTACCGGAAAAACAGTGTTTGTTGTCGATTTTTCTTACGATAGAAAAACCTTAATCGCGTTGAATGAACAAGCGGATAAACTCACCGTAATCGATCATCATAAAAGCGCGATGGAAGATCTCGATGGCCTAGACTATTGCGTATTTGATATGTCTCGCTCTGGCGCTGTTTTAACGTGGGAAACGCTGAACCCACAGCGACCAACACCACTGCTGTTGAAATATGTTCAAGATCGCGATTTGTGGCACTGGCAAATGGAAGACAGTAAGCAGGTCTCTGCCGCCTTGTTAACTTTGGAAAAGCAACTTGAACAATGGATGCCTTATCTAGATGACGATAAAGTACAAGAGCTTATTGTTAAGGGGGGCGCTATTGTTGATTACCAAAACCTTCAGTTAGCCAAAACACCCCAAGGTGAGAAAATTCCAATGGCGACCATTGGTGGTCATCGCGTTCCTTGTGTTAACTCAACACATTTAGTGAGTGAAATGGGCGAGCAATTAGCCCAAGGTTTCCCATTTGCTGCATTGTATTTTGATCGCTTTGATAAGCGGGTATATTCACTGCGTTCAGCGAAGGATGGCATTGATGTGGCTAAGGTGGCTGAGCAATACGGTGGTGGTGGCCATTTCCATGCGGCTGGTTTTGCCGTTGATAAGCCTGAAATTGACGTATAAATAACCTTGAGGCACGGTATGTCGAGGTTGTGCTTGGTATGTCGTGCTTTTTGTTTGTTCTGGTTTTTGTTTTAATTATATTAATCAGTAGTTTATTTTTATTTTAAGTTGGCGTGCTATTTGCCATAGGGAGTTTATAAATTTTATTAAAATAGTAGCAATAGCATGTCCGTAAACATCAATCCAAAAGATATGATTATCGCCCCTGGCAGTAATCAAAAAAGCGCCATTTATGTGCGTGAACAAAAGGGTAAATACCAACGCATTCGTCGTGGTATAGCCATGTTTTTAATGACGTTATTCGTTATTTTACCGTGGATAGAAATTGGTGGTTTCCCTGCCATCTTACTCGATGCCAGTAATCAGCAATGGCATATCTTTGGTAATACGTTATATCCACAAGATTTTCCAATAGTCGCCGGTATTTTTATGGTAGCGGCGTTCGCTTTGTTCTTTATTACTACTTGGTTAGGTCGTGTGTGGTGTGGCTTTTTGTGCCCACAAACCCACTGGTTATTCATGTTTTTCTGGCTTGAAGAAAAAATAGAAGGTAGCCGTAACCAACGTATGAAGCTTGATAAGCAAAAAATGAATGGTGAAAAATTCGTTAAGAAAAGCTTAAAACATACCAGCTGGATAGTGGTCGCGTTTTTAACAGCCACAACATTCGTTTCTTATTTCATGCCGCCAATTGAGCTTTATTCGAGTATTGCTGATGGCTCTTTAGGTATTCAACCGTGGTTTTGGGTTGTATTTTTCGCCTTGTGCACATGGGGAAATGCTGGGTTTTTAAAAGAAAAAATGTGTCTGCATATGTGTCCATATGCGCGTTTTCAATCAGCGATGTTTGATAAAGATACGCTATTAGTTGGCTACGATGCTGAGCGTGGTGAAAATCGTGGTCGCCGTCGTCGTAAAGACGATCATAAAGAAATGGGGCTTGGTGATTGTGTCGACTGTAATCTATGTGTTGATGTATGTCCGACAGGTATCGATATTCGCAATGGGTTGCAGTATGAGTGCATAAACTGTGGTGCTTGTGTTGATGCCTGTGATCAAACTATGTCGCAATTTAACTATCCTAAGGGGTTAATTAGCTTTACCAGTGAGCATGAACTCAAAGGTGGTAAAACGCATTTATTCAGACCGAAAATCATTGGTTACGCGGTTATTTGTTTTGTCGTTTTTGCGGCAATGACAGGGTATTGGTTTACTCGTTCAACTGTTGAATTAACCGTGTTGCGCGATCGCAATGTTCTCTACCGTATTAATAACGATGATTTTATTGAAAACAGCTATCAAATTAAGCTATTAAATAAAGCACCAAACACTCGAAGTTTTAGCATTCAAGCCAAGGGTATCGATGGCATTGAGTCTAGTTTAAATAAGACGTTTGCGATTGATTCTGGTGAAATGTCATCATTGGTTATTACCTTAACCGCTGATCCAGTGAACTTGCCGCGTCGTGTTTTACCTGTGGAATTAACGATTAAAGATGTGGAGTCTGACGAAGTCGTCATTAGTCACGAATCGCGTTTCTACAGTGAATAACTATCCTTAATTTATAAGGAAATAGTTTGTCAGTTTTGCGTTGGTCATGTCCTAACTATGACCAGCGCCTTTTTATTCTTCTGTTGATGATGTTGTACAGATTGAATACAGTTTACGCAAATTAGAATTAAGCGATTCACTTATTCTATTTATCGATATTATCTTATGCAAAAGTACCTTACCTTTCTCGCAATATGCTTCTTCATTTTTATACTTTGGGCGATCTACGTTGCTAATTCAGGCCAATCAAATGAGCTATTCAAGTTAGTCAGTACACTTCCTTACGGTGACAAAATTGGTCATTTTTGTCTATTTGGATTGTTAACCTTGTTTGCTAATTTGGCGGCTAAATGTCGCACATTAAAAATTAAAGGATTCTCTATCTATTGGGGCAGCTTAGCGGTATGGGTATTCGTTACAGTTGAGGAGCTTAGCCAACATTTCATACCAACTAGAACCTTAGATATATATGATTATCTCGCCGATTTAATGGGAATTATTATGTTTAGCGTTTTTTCCTTTTTACTAGATAGACGATTTAATCCACACAATGTGATTGATAAATAACCACCCATTAAGGTGATTAAAATCACACTTGTAGTATTTTTATACTATTAGTTGTTAACATTTCTGTAACAAATGTGTTTTATTCTTAGCCTCGAATTTATTAATAATAACGAGGTGTTACATGAAAAAAATAATAATAACGTTAACCGCTCTTCTATTTAGCCAACAGTTGTTTGCGGCTTGTCATCAACATTTGGCTGTCGGTGCACCAAGTAGTAGTGATCAGCAATTATGCCGTGAAGGCTATAGCGTTGGGTATAATTATCAAAATAAAGTCGCTGATTGGGTGTCTTATCATATTACGGCAGCAAGTGTTAATGGGTTTTATAAACGCTCAAATTACTTTAAAACCGATCAGGACATTCCTACTGCGCATCGTGCAATTTCATCTGACTATAGTTCAACAGGCTATGATCGCGGTCATTTAGCGCCTTCTGGTACCATGGATTTTAATCAAAACTCTATGAAAGAGAGTTTCTTAATGACTAATATGGCTCCGCAGTTACCAGGATTTAATCGTGGTGGCTGGAAAGGGCTAGAAGATAAAATTCGCCAATGGGCAAATGATTATAACGAACTTTATGTTGTGACAGGCCCGATTTGGGATGGTAGTGAAACCTATATCGGTAATGGTGTATTCATTCCGAGTAAATTTTATAAAGTAGTTTTAGATCCTGCTTACAATGAGGCTATTGCCTTTATTATCCCCCACCGCAAAGTCTCTACGTCAGAGCTTGCTGATTTTATTACCACCGTAGATGCTGTCGAAGCAGCTACAAACTTAGATTTCTTCAGTTCGCTACCAAACTATATTGAAGATGATATGGAAAATGTAATTTGGAATATGTGGTAAATCACTATTGCTACACCAGTTTCGGTAAATACAGAGGTAACGCTTTGCGTTGGACGCCTTAATTGTTGGAGTTAATAATTACTGAAGCAACTATGTTTAATTAAATCTAGTTGCTTCACTTTTTCTCTTGATTGACATCCTGCGATGATTTTTAATACGTGTATTAATTTAGATGTAATCAAGGACTCGTCATGAATGGATTTTTAATTGCCGCCGCTGTCGGCAATGGGCTTGCTGCTTTACTTCATGTTGGTTGTATTATTTTTGGTGCGCGTTGGTATCGTTTTTTCGGTGCAGGGGAGCAGATGGCAACTTGGGCTGAGCAAGGTCTTTCAAAACCAACCATTATTACATTGTTCATCACTACTGTACTTAGCGTATTTACACTTTATTGTTTGTCTGGAGCAAGAGTTATTATGACACTCCCATTGCTTAAGGTAGCGCTTGTTGGTATGACGTCATTATTTCTACTTCGTGGGTTAGGTGGTTTTTATATGATGACTAAAATCACTGAACAAGGCGCAACATTTTGGTTTTGGAGCTCAATGATTTGTTTGGCGTTAGGTGTGTTACATTTGATCGGCACTCTGCAAGTTTGGAATACCTAGCAGGGTATATATTGTTGTTTATGCCTGATATAGTCGCAAACATAATCAAGTGGTAAACGCATTAAGCGTACTGTATTTAAGGGATTAGATTGTCATGAGCGTTGCCGAAAGTAATAAAACAGATGTAGTAAATAATCCAATGATCGATAAGCAAGTTAGTAAATCATTTTCGTCAGGTAATCTTCAAACTATCACCAATAGCGATACACATGAGGATTCATCAGTTGATTGTGCGGGTCGACACTTTATTGCTGATTTTTATGGCGCACAGCAGCTTAATGACATTGAAGTGATGGAGATGGCGTTAACCAAAGCTGCACAAGTGGCAGGCGCTACCTTATTACACATTCATTTACATACTTTCGCTGATGGCGGCGGCATCACAGGCGTTGCTTTATTAGCTGAATCGCACATCAGTGTGCACACGTGGCCTGAAACGAATTATGCCGCCTTTGATGCCTTTATGTGTGGTAATGCGCAGCCTGAAAAGGCTATTGCGTTACTTGAGTCAATTTTTACACCTTCTCGCGTTGAATTAAAAAATATTGCCCGCGGTTAATTCCCTTCCTGTTCTATTTTTCTCCACCAACCTATTAGTGATTTTTTATTCTATACTTTCAATGCGTTACGTTTAACTTAAAAACGTTCGTTTACATCTTATATTTTTAGAGTACACTTGTGCGCTCAAATTCAGCTTACAAGTGTACTCTAAAATGATTTATAAGTGCTTTAATAAGATGAGTCAGTGGTTCTTTCATCATCATAGTTTTGCTTCATACCTTGAGCCTGTCATGCAGCAATGGCTGCCAGCATGGCGCAGCGATAGTTATCGTGGCAAGGTAATCGATGTGGAGCACGGTGATTCAAATTACAGTTTGGTGACGCTTAAGCTTCAGCGTGGCTGGCCTGTGCATACAGCTGGACAACATATTCAACTAACCATTGAGAACAATGGACGATTATTAACGCGCACCTTCACAGTTGCTTCATCCCCCGATCTGTATAAACAACAACAGAAAATTACCTTGCTGATTAAACGTCAGCAAAAAGGACAATTTACAGGGCAGTTAGCTGACATAATAAAAATAGATCAGTGGCTTAGTATTTCCAAAGCGCAGGGAGATTTTGTTTTAGAAAAGAGTGAATACCCCATTACTATGGTCGCAGCAGGGTCGGGAATAACACCGATTATGTCGATGCTGACACAGCATTTAAGTACGATAAAGCAACCTGTTTACTTGCGTTATATTGCATCGCACAACCAACACTATTTTGTTGATTTGTTATCTCAGCTCAGCGCTCAATTTGGTCATTTCGAATTTGATTTAGTCGATAGAAAACAACATCAAAACATGCCGTTATTTACCAATGAGCAATTGCAAGATGTCTACTGCTGTGGTCCAGCAACGTTAATGAACAGCATTAAACTGCAAGCGCAGGCGCTGGGCTTCAGTTACTTTCAAGAGCAGTTTTCGTTAACACCATTGGTAAATTTGCAACAACAAGAATTTAAGGTGTCATTAGGTACCAATGAATTAGCGGTAACCAATCAACGCACCTTGCTTGAAGAGCTAGAACATCTGCATCAACCTGTTGTTCGAGGGTGTGGCATTGGGGTGTGTCATCAATGTCAGTGTGTAAAGAAAAAAGGCATTGTTAAGGATATTCGTACTGGCGACTTGTCTGGCGCTGGTGAGCAACTGATTCAATTGTGTGTGTCACAACCCATCAGTGATTTGGAGCTATCATTATGAACTCAATAGACTTTAAAGCGTTCGAGTTAGCCATTGAAAATATTAAGCAAACGACCTTGGCTAAGGTTGGCGCTGAAGACGCAGCTTATATTCGTACTATTATCAGGCGTCAACGTTATTGTGAATGGGGTGGGCGCATTTTATTGATGTGTGGCCTTATCCATCCGGCAATGTGGGGCATTGGTGTATTGCTGCTAGCCTTGGCCAAAATCTTAGAGAATATGGAGATTGGCCATAATGTGATGCATGGTCAATATGATTGGATGAATGACAAACATATTAACTCTAGAGCCTATGAATGGGATATTGCCTGTGACGGTGCAAGTTGGAATCGAGTCCATAATTTTGAGCACCACACTTACACCAATGTGATTGGCAAAGATCGTGATTTTGGTTATGGCCTGTTGCGATTATCCAGTGATTTTAAGTGGCGTATTAAAAACCTGTGGCAGTTCATTACTTATCTTAATTTAAGCGTGCTATTTCAATGGGGTATCTCGTATCATGAACTCGCAGGGGAGCGTGTATTCATTGGCAAGAAAAAAGAAAATAGAAATCATAATGTTGATCATGGCGAACTAACACGCCGATTTTTTGGTAAGGGCGCACGCCAACTCATTAAAGATTACTTATTGTTTCCTGCCATTGCTGGCCCGCTATTTTTATGGGTTTTCGTTGGTAACTTGTTAGCGAACTTACTGAGAAACTTATGGACTTCAACCATCATCTTTTGTGGCCACTTTACTGAGCATGTTCATACATTTACCGAAGAATCAATTAAAGGTGAGAGCTTGGGGCACTGGTATTATCGTCAAGGACTAGGCTCGTCGAATATCAAAGGTAAACATTGGTTCCATGTCTTGACGGGGCATTTGAGTTTTCAAATTGAGCACCATTTATTTCCTGATTTACCATCTTCACGGTATCAAGAGGTCGCGCCACAGGTGCAAGCTGTCTTTAAAGAGTATGGACTACCATATAATACCGGTAGCTTTTGGGCGCAATACAGCGGCGTTGTTAAACGTATTTTGCGCTATTCTTTGCCAGACAAAAAGCATGTTATCTCAGTAAAATAGAGCGCTAAACTAAAAAGGACATCACTAGTGATGTCCTTTCGTTATCGGTAAGCGATATAGTTTAACGAGCTTGGCACTTTTTAATAAGTGCTTGTTTTTCATCGTTTGATAAGTAAGCTTGCTTCAGGCCATTTTGTTGAAGTTTTAATAAATCACCTTCATTTAAACCGATAGCCTTTGCTGCAACCGTATATTCGTAAGCAATCTCAATGTCACTGACTCCTGGATCGTCAGTATTAAGTGACACATTAATGCCATGCTCAAGAAACTTCTTAATGGGATGGTTTTGGTAATCGCTAACAGTACTGGTTTGAATGTTACTTGTTGGACAAGATTCAATGCCAATTTGATGTTCTGCTAGATAGTCCATGAGTTTTGGATCATGAATCGCTTTTACGCCGTGACCAATTCGACTTGCGCCTAACTGTTCAATGGCATACCAAATAGCTTCGCTACCAGCGGCTTCACCAGCATGGGCTGTAATATTAAAACCAGCATCACGTGCTTGCTTAAATTGCCCAACAAACAACTCGCTTGGGAAGCCTAACTCATCGCCCGCTAAATCAACGGCAACGATTTTATCTCGCTGGCTGATAATTGCGTCTAGTTCGACTTGGCAAGCATCGACACCAAAGGTACGGGATAAAATGCCGATTAAGTTAGTGCGAACGCCAAATTTCTCTTGGCCAGCCCTAACGCCGTCAATGACTGCTTCGACAATGCCTTGTGCCGATAGTTTATGGCTCATTGCCATGTAACCAGGGCTAAAACGCAATTCGGCGTAGTCTAAGCCTGCGTTAAAGGCATCTTCGACATTTTCATAAGCGATGCGGCGCGCCGCGTCTAAATCACCAATAACACCAACCATCCAATCAAGCTTTGCTAAAAAAGCTACCAGTGACGGCTCTTTCTCGACAACTTGAGCGTGAGGTTTTAGATCAATAAGATTATCGGCAGGAAGCGTTACGTTAAATTGGCGGCCTAAATCTAAGATAGTCTGCAAACGAACATTACCATCTAAATGACGGTGGATATCGGTCAGGGGAATGTTTCTATTTATCATTACAGGCACCTTATTGTTTATTTTTTCTTATCATAACAACAATTTCGCGTCCTTGTTTTACATAGGCATTAAACCTTTGCGCTAGCTCACATGGTAAGCTGTCTGGTGTGACAAGTTCAAAGCCTAATCGTTGATAAAACGTCACCAAATGTTGATAAGGAAAAGAGTAAATAACGGATTGTTGTTTCGCTAAAAAATTGATTAACTCGCCGGCAATACCAGCATTTCTATATTGTTCATCAACATGAACCCCAGTTAAAAACCAATCACTGTTAATGGGCGCTAATCGTGCAACACCTACGATATCATTATTGTCTCTTGCCACCATAATGACATTATTACTCGCGGCACTGCTACTGACACGGTGAGATTTATAGTACTTATTAACTAATGGTGATTTTATTGGTGGAAGTAATTGGTAGGTAATCAACATATTATCTGAGCTGATAAGGCAGTTCATATGAACTGCCTTGAGTTATGCAATTTAACGCATGGAACATTAGCGCATAGTACAGAATTCTTCACCCGATGTTGGGTGAATAGCTACTGTGCGGTCGAAATCAGCTTTGGTTGCGCCCATCTTAATGGCAACGGCAAAGCCTTGGATAATTTCGTCACAGTTAAAGCCAATACAATGTAAGCCAACTACTTTTTCATCATCACCAGCACACACTAACTTCATACGAGTTGGCTGACGGTGTTGGGTTACAGCGCTATACATCGCGGTAAATTGTGAGTTATATACTTTCACGTTTTCTTCACCGTGAGCTGCAATAGCGTCAGCTTCACTTAAACCTATAGTACCGATTGGTGGGTGACTAAACACGACCGTTGCAATATCGGTGTAATCTAAATGCGCATCATCTTGGCCGTTGAATAAACGTTCCGCCAAGTGACGACCAGCAGCAACAGCGACAGGCGTTAACTCAACCTTGCCACATACATCACCAAGAGCATAAATACCGTCAACGTTTGTGTTTTCATATTTGTCTGAAGGTATGTAACCACGTTCATCAGTTTCAACGCCAGTAACGCTTAGGTTTAGGTTTTCTGTCACTGGCCGACGGCCAATTGCCCACACTAAACAATCGACGTCGATGCTTTCACCGCTTTCTAGGTTAAGCGTTAATGAACCATCGTCATTTTTGATGACCGATTTTGGTGTGCTTTGTGTATGAAGGGTTGGACCTTCGCTTGCCATAATTTCAACAAGCGTATCACTAAGCATGTCATCAAAAGCACGTAATGGCTTGTCACGACGTACCAATAAGTGAGTTTCGCTACCTAATGCGTGCATTACACCCGCAAGTTCTACCGCAATGTAACCAGCGCCAACAACAGCAACACGTTTAGGTTGTTCTTTTAGCTCGAAGAAGCCGTTTGAGTCGATACCAAATTCTGCGCCTGGAATATCTGGTGTCACTGGTGTGCCACCAACGGCAATCGTGATGTGTTTAGCACGATATTGTTTGCCATCAACTTCGACTGTGTTTTTGTCAACAAAGCGTGCGTAACCGTTGATAACAGTAACGTTGTTGTTACCTAAAACGCGATCGTAAGAGTCGTGAATACGGCCAATATAAGCTTCACGCTCTTTAACAAGCTGTGACCAATTAAAGCCTTCGCGTTTAAATTCAAATCCATAGTCTGGTGCGTAAGTCAGTGCTTCGGCGATGTGCCCCGCATACCACATTACTTTCTTAGGAACACAACCTACGTTTACGCAGGTGCCGCCCATTGCTTTAGCTTCAATAATGGCACATTTAGCGCCGCGCATAGAGGCGCGGTTTGCACTAGCGATGCCGCCACTGCCGCCACCGATAGAGATGTAATCAAATTCTTCAATCATGGATATTCCTAATCGTTAATAGATGGAAAATAAAGTCTTGGCTCAGTATAACGAGATTTTTCGTTATTACGAGTACTAACAATTGCATTAAATAATTGAATACTTGAGCTTGTTAAAATAAGCGATTACTGCGTTGCTCTCACTCTCAATAGCAAGCTATTAATCAGTCGAGCGCCTTGTTCTCGTTAATTTTTCCTACGCACAACAGGTTCACCTATTTAAAACAACGGTTAGCCGTTTTCTATGGCTATGATAGACCTAGGCTATTAATCATTTCTTTCATCGAGTGGCTTGAATAACGAAGTAAAAATCCCCATTCTATTTAGCACTAACAACATTTAGGGATTCAACCATGAGCAATGCGTCACAGCAATTACAAGATAACCCGTTATTTACGATGACCGGATTACCACCATTTAGCAAAATTACACCTGCTCATGTTGAACCCGCCGTTAAAGCGGCTATTGAACTGTGCCGTGAAAGTATTGAACAGGTACTTGCACAAGGCGCGCCTTATACATGGGATAGTTTGGTTACGCCGCTTGAAGAGTCTGACGATAAGCTCAACCGTATTTTTTCTCCGGTCAGTCATCTTAACGGCGTGTTAAATAGTGAAGATTTACGTCAAGCTTATGAAGCGTGTTTACCGGCACTTAGTGAATACAGCACTTGGGTTGGCCAAAATGCAGATCTTTACCAAGCTTATCAACAACTCGCTGATAGCGCGGAGTTTAGGCAACTGACCAGTGTTCAACAAAAGGTCGTTAACGATGCTTTACGTGATTTTAAATTGTCTGGTATTGCATTAGCACCAGAGCAACAGCAGCGTTACGGCGAAATTAGTAAGCGCTTATCAGAACTCGGTTCTAATTTTAGTAACAATGTATTAGATGCAACGGCAGGTTGGACTAAGGTTATTAACGATGAAAAGCAGTTAGCTGGCCTTCCACAAAGCGCTATCGATGCGGCGAAAGCGATGGCTCAAGACAAAGAATTAGACGGTTATCTATTTACCTTAGACTTCCCAAGTTACTTACCTGTTTTAACTTATGCTGATAACGCACAATTTCGTGAAGAAATGTACACAGCATTTAGCACAAGAGCCTCAGATCAAGGGCCAAATGCTAATCAATGGGATAACAGTGACGTTATTAACGAAACGTTAGCACTGCGCCATGAACTCGCCCAGTTACTAGGTTTTGATAGCTTTGCTGATAAATCACTGGCGACAAAAATGGCAGAAAAGCCGCAACAAGTTGTCGATTTTCTTGAAGATTTGGCCGCTAAGTCTAAACCGCAGGCGGAGCGTGATTTGGCTGAGTTGAAAGCCTTTGCAAAAGAGCATCACAATGCAACTGATTTGCAAGTGTGGGACATGGCCTACTATGGCGAAAAATTAAAACAACACACTTATGCGATTAGCGATGAAGAGCTACGCCCATACTTCCCTGAAGATAAAGCGGTTGCTGGTTTGTTTGAAGTGGTATCGCGTTTATACGGTTTAACCATCACCGAGCAAACAGACGTTGATGTTTGGCACAAAGACGTGAAGTTTTACAACATTAGCGATCGCAACGGTGAACATCGTGGCGGCTTTTATTTTGATTTATACGCCCGTCAAAACAAGCGTGGCGGAGCGTGGATGGCAGATTGTTTAGATCGCCGCATTAAAGCAAATGGCGAGCTGCAAGATCCAGTAGCGTTCTTAACCTGTAACTTTAATAAGCCAGTAGGTGATAAACCGGCATTGTTCACTCATGATGAGCTGGTTACTTTATTCCATGAATTTGGCCATGGCTTACATCATATGCTGACCAAGATTGATATTTCAGCGGTGTCTGGTATCAGCGGTGTACCTTGGGATGCAGTTGAATTACCTAGTCAGTTTTTAGAGAATTGGTGTTGGCAAGAAGAGGCATTGGCCTTTATTTCAGGTCACTATGAAACAGGTGAACCATTGCCAAAAGCCATGCTAGATAAATTGCTTGCTGCACGTAATTATCACAGTGCAATGCAAATGATTCGTCAATTAGAATTTTCGCTATTTGATTTTAAATTACACCTTAACTTCGATTCTCAAGTAGGTGCGCGTGTTGGTGAAGTACTCGATGAAGTGCGTCAGCAATACTCAGTGGTTATTCCGCCGAGCTTTAATCGTTTCCAGCACGGTTTCTCACATATTTTTGCTGGTGGCTATGCTGCGGGGTACTATAGCTATAAATGGGCTGAAGTGCTTTCTGCCGACGCCTTTTCACGGTTTGAAGACGAAGGTATTTTCAATCGTGAGACTGGTTTATCATTTTTAGAAAGCGTGCTAGAACAAGGTGGTTCTCAAGAGCCAATGGCCTTGTTTAAGAACTTTATGGGTCGTGAGCCAAAGGTTGATGCATTGTTACGTCACAGCGGAATTGAGGCTGCCTAATGAATAACAAATCAGTAGAGCCTACTGGTGAGGCTAAAGTTGAGCAGTTTGAGGCTATTATCAGTCGTGCTGCTGAACGTAAAGGCGGCGAAGAAGCGTTAGCAAGCTTGGTCTATCAGCCGCTGCCAACGTCTGATATCGCGGCAGTAACTAACGACCGTGTATTAGCTCAAATGACTAAATCTGTTTTCCAATCGGGCTTTGTGTGGCGTGTTGTTGAGGCGAAATGGCCTGATTTTGAAGAACACTTTTTTAACTTTGATATTAGCAAAATATTAATGATGCCCGATGAAATGGTTGAACGAAAAGCTACCGATCCAAAAATCATCCGAAACCTTAAAAAAGTAACGACAATTCGTGACAATGCACTATTAATTAGTGACCTTGAACGTGAACACGGGCCAATTGGCGAGTTTATCGCTAACTGGCCTGAAAGCGATATCATTGGCTTGTGTGATTTATTTAAACGTCGCGGCAGTCGTCTTGGTGGGTTCACCGCCTATAATGTTTTACGTGCTCTTGGTAAAGATACCTTTAGATTATCATCAGATGTTGAGGCGTATATGCGTGCTCGTGGTGTTATCACCGGTGGTTTACAATCGAAAACGAGTCTTAAAGCAATTCAAAATCAGTTTAATGAATGGCACAAGCAATGTGGATTATCGCTCACCGAAATGAGCATGATTTTAGCCTATAGCGTGGGTGATAATCGCGTTGGGTTTAGCCAATAATGGCAACTTTAGATATTGCTATTATTGCTGATAATGATTTATTGGCGCCTCAAGCTGAGTTACTTGCTAAGCGCTGGGGATTGGCATCGCAGAGCGATGATAGCCACCAATTTCAATTGCAATTAACTAGCGAGCGTTTGCAATTGGTTAAATTAGATGAACCTAAGCTAGGTGCGGTTTATGTTGATTTTGTTGAAGGTGCTGTAGCGCATCGTCGAAAGTTTGGCGGCGGTCGAGGTCAGCTTATTGCCAAAGCCTGCGGCTTAAAATCTGGTGCAAATCCTAGTGTGTTGGATGCAACTGCAGGCCTAGGCAGAGATGCCTTTGTTTTGGCGAGCTTGGGTTGTTCTGTCACTATGTTTGAGCGTTCGCCTGTCGTGGCCGCTTTGCTTGATGATGGCTTGCAACGGGGTTATCAAGATCCTGAGATTGGCGAATGGTTGTCACAGCGCTTAACCTTGTCTCATAATAATTCTCTAGAAGGTTTATCACAACTGACTAATAGTCATGATGTGGTTTACCTCGACCCTATGTTCCCGCATCGCAAGAAATCAGCGCAAGTGAAAAAAGAAATGCGGGTATTTCAAAGCCTAGTTGGTGCCGATCCTGATGCCGATGGTTTACTTGAATTAGCCATTAACGCTGCCGCCAAGCGTGTTGTGGTCAAACGCCCAAGTTATGCAGGTTTTCTCAACGAGAAGAAACCAAGCATGCAATTAGACTCTAAAGCTAATCGCTTTGATGTTTATGTGCAGGCAGCGATGGTTTAGCAGAACGCTAACCGCTATTGCTTGTTAATAGCGGTCAGTTTAGCCATTTAATATTAGGGCTTGTTTTATTTTTGGTGTTTAATTAGAAATTGGACTACCATCTATTCTCAACTTTATATACAAGGATTGTATGATGAATCAAACCACACGGATTTGGGTTAATATTCTATTTTTCTTTCTCACCTACTTGTGCGTTGAAGTCGTTATTCAAGGCATTTACATCATCATTGCAGATATTCCAATGGAAGGAGAGCTTAAGCTTTCTGAGTCTGAGTTTTTAATTACTACAGTGCTTTCGGCAATCATTGCCTCTCTGGTGGTGTATTTATTTGTTAAATTGAATGATACAGCGCAACCATTGACCGTTGGTTTAACAGCGTCAAATAAATTACGAGATTTTAGTATTGGTACAGGACTAGGAGCTGTCACTATGCTCTTGGGCTTTGGATCTTTGTTATTACTTGGTGAAATTCAAATTGAGAATATATCGATTGATGCAATTGAACTCGTTTGTTCGACGATTGGATTTTTAGCGGTCGCTTACTCTGAAGAGTTAATATTTCGTGGCTTCTTGATGCGTAAGCTGCAATTAAAATACACGGCTACAACAGCCTTAGTCGTGTCATCAATTATTTTTGCGATAGTGCATTTAGGCAATGACAATTTGTCATTGATGGGCGTATTTGACTTGTTTATCGCTGGGCTAATGTTGGGAGCTATTTTCTTATATACTAATAACTTATGGATGGCGATCGGTTTACATTTTGGTTGGAATTTTGTACAAACCCATTTAGGTTTTAATGTAAGTGGCCTTGATTCTTATTCCATTGTCGAAACCCAGTATATGCAGGAAAACCTGATAAATGGTGGTGCTTTTGGATTTGAAGGCTCTATTCTTTCGACGTTGGCGCAGGTGATTATTCTGGCGACACTTTTCGTTTTATATCGAGAGAGATTGACGTTAAACAATCGCAATATTACATCAGCGCCATAAACCACAGGCAGTGAATCTTAATTAATAGATCTACTGCCTATCATTTTCTAGAAAGCTAGCGTTGACTTGCTACTAATGCTTGCTCTACATCGGCAAGAATATCGTCGATGTGCTCAATACCAATAGATAAACGCACCATTTCTTGTTTGACACCAGACTTTGCCAGTTCTTGCGCGTTTAATTGACGATGAGTCGTTGATGCTGGGTGACAGGCTAGCGATTTGGCATCGCCAATATTCACTAAACGCGTAATAAGGGTTAGTGCATCGATAAATTTACCACCCGCAGCTTCACCGCCTTTGATACCAAAGCTTAAAATTGCACTTGGTTTTCCATCATAATACTTTTGAGCCAGTTCATGGTCTGGTGATGACGTTAATCCAGCGTAGTTTACCCAAGAAACACAGTCACTATTTTCTAAAAATTTTGCGACTTTTTGAGCGTTTTCAGTGTGACGTTCCATGCGTAAACTTAATGTTTCTAAGCCTTGCATGATTTGGAAAGCATTAAAGGGAGTAATGGCTGCGCCCATATTGCGCAAAGGGACCACGCGAGCACGTGCAATAAATGCGGCACCGCCAAAAGTTTCAACATAGTTTACGCCGTGATATGACGGATCTGGCGTGTTTAGCTGGTCAAATCGCTCTTTGTGATCGCCCCATGGGAAATTACCTGAATCAACGATGATCCCACCAATAGACGTGCCGTGACCGCCGATATACTTGGTAAGTGAATGCACAACGATATCGGCGCCGTGATCAAATGGACGACACAACACTGGTGTGCCGACGGTGTGATCGACAATTAGTGGGACACCATGACGATGAGCAATGGCTGCAAGCTTTTCTATGTCGGCGATATTGCCAGATGGGTTACCAATCGACTCACAAAATACCGCTTTAGTACTTTCATCAATGAGTTGCTCTAAACCAGAGAAATCATCTTGTTCGACAAAGCGCACTTCGATACCTTGTTTCGGCAGGGTATGAGCAAAAAGGTTATAGGTACCGCCGTATAACTTGCTGATACTGACAATGTTGTCGCCAACGCTTGCCAATGTTTGAATGGTTGCAGTAATCGCCGCCATACCTGACGCAAGGGCTAATGATGCGATTCCGCCTTCAAGTGCTGCAACGCGTTGTTCTAAAACAGCCTGTGTTGGGTTACCAATGCGGGTGTAAATGTTTCCCTCAACTTTAAGATCGAATAAGTCGGCGCCATGTTGGGTATTGTCAAATGCATAGCTTGAGGTTTGATAAATAGGGACCGCAACGGCTTTGGTTGTTTCTTCTGGGCTATAGCCAGCGTGAATGGCAAGAGTTTCAGCTTTCATTATACTTCCTTGGTTATTTTAGACGTCTATACTTCCATTTATCCTAGAAGTTGACTGGGTGAATTTCAACCAATTCTTAGTCTGGTTTAGTCTAAGTTAGACTAATTGTTGAGATGATACTCGCTACTATTAACCATTAAACGTGGCAACGATACGCGTGATTTGCGTTGAAAGTTGATTGACCATGGATTGACTGGTGTTAGATGAACGTTCACTACTTTCCTTGAGTTTGTCCATTAACTGGTTGAATTCAAGGATACTACGTCGTTGGTTGCTGGCGTTTGTTGCACCATTTTGCGCAGCAGAAAGTGATGATTTGGTTTGCTCACTCACTTGTTCCGTCATGCTTAGCAGAGAGTTTGAATCTTGATATTGCTGTTCAGTCGTATTACTCATCTGAGTGACGTCGGTTGCTAGTTCGTTGGATGACGTTTTGAGCTGTTTTAATATCGTTAAAATATCGCCCAGCGATTGTTGAGTTTTGATGGATAGCTGACGAACTTCATCTGCAACAACGGCAAAACCACGGCCGTGTTCGCCGGCACGCGCTGCTTCAATAGCCGCATTGAGTGCTAGTAGGTTGGTTTGCTCGGAAATATTACTGATCACATCGATAATCGTTGTTGCGCTGTTCACCGATGAAAGTAGCGCTTCGATAGAGTTCTTACTATTTTCAATCGCTTTACTCGCTGAATGTGTCGATGCGATAACTTGTTGAACACAAGTCTGACTTTCATCAATGGCAGTAGCCGTTGAAGAGGCTGACTCTTGAATATGAGCGGAGCTGCTATCGACATCATCCGCTAGCTCTTTAACATGAGACATTAATTCTTGGGCCTGTTCCACGTCGTTAACGCCGTCTGCAATATGGCCACTGACTAATTGAAATTGTTCTAATAATTGTGAGAGTTCTTGCTGGACTGTATTGAGTTGCTTTTCCTTTTGTTGCTGCTCTATCTCTGTTCTTTCAAGTAATAGGTTGAATTTATTAGCAATGTCTCCCACTTCTGATCCATTGTTGGCTAGTTTAAGCGGCTGACTAATTTGGCTATCAACTAATTGGCTAAACCCAACATTCAATTGTTTAAGTGGCAATAAGATATGCTTACGTTGAAATATCCAAGTCAGTAGGCCGAAGACTATTAATAAGGCGGTGTTACCAGCTTGTACCATATTTACTTGCTGCTTGACGGATTCTTGTAACGTTGAGATAGATTGCCCAAGCTGTGCTAACTCGTGATCAATAGTGTTGAGTGCGTTATTGAGCTCTCTGATAATCTCGATTTGTGAACGAATATTTTGTTCTGTTTTGACCAACTCTCTTGGGTAACGGTTAAGCAAATCAGACAATTCACTTATTTGTTCTTCTAACACGTTTTCTTCGTCGTCATCGTCAAGGCTTGAGAGTGGATCGTCATCTTCATCAATACTCGATTGCGACTGACTTATTCCGTAGCGTTCTATTCCCGTCAATTTGTCGAGTAATGACTTTTGTTGCTCGTTAATTTGCTTGATGTAATTTAGCGTTTTTTCAGATTTAGAATCGAAGTATTTTTGACGTTGTGAAGATAGTTGATAACTCAGTGAAATGAGTTCTGACAACGCATGGGTATAATCCATGACTTCTTTGGTATGAGAAGTGGTGTGATCTAGCAAGTAGTTTTCAATACTCACCCCAATGATAAAAATCTCCTGTTCAGCATGTATTAGTAGTTGCTGTTCATTACCGCTGAGTTTGCCAGCCGCGCGGTATTTTTGTTTGATGTCGGTGTTTAATTGGCTAATTAGAGGAAGCAATGTTGCCGCATCTTCTGAGAATTGACTTAGAGAAGCTTCTATTTCTGCGAGCTTGTCTTCGGCTTGCGTTAACTTTGTCGCATCGCCGCTGGTGAGATAGTTGGCGATAATGCGTTGAATATCAATACTGAACTGCTGACGAATTTTAAGAAACGATTGTTGGTGTTGGTCGTGTTCCTGTAAAGTGTTAGCACTCCACCAAAGCGTAGCGGCCAAAGTAATCGCAATGACGAATAATAAGCTGGTTGATAACTTAGAAAGAGTCGCTATTTTCATATGAAATATCCATTTATTGGCGTACGTTCTCATTATTAGATGCTATGAATGTGACGGTGGGATTTCAATTGTGTGACACTTGGGTTATTTAAAAATAATGTGTAATAAACGAGGGGCTTAAATGTTTGAGTTGGACGAGCGATTAGCAAATGACACTGTTGTCATCGGTAATTTCCCACTATCGGTGGTGTTAATGAGTCGTGATAGCCGTTATCCGTGGTGTATTTTAGTGCCTCGCATGGCAAATATTACTGAGAGCTATCAACTTACCGCTGAGCAACAACAACAGTTATGTTTAGAATCTGCAATGGTGGCCAAAACGTTAATGAGTGAGTTTAATGGCGACAGCATGAATGTGGCTGCGCTAGGGAATGTAGTTTCTCAACTTCACGTTCATCACGTGGTTAGGTTTACCAGTGATGATACATGGCCTGGGCCAATATGGGGGGTCGGTGAAGCTGTGCCGTATAGCGATGACGTGCTAATGGCGATGAAATCAAGAATTGCTGCTAAATTAGCAACACAGCAAGATTTTATCGCCGATTAATGATGGTGATGTTTGTGGCTAAAGAGTTCGAATTTAGGTAGTAATTCGGCCACAAATGCACGTGCGCCACGACGTAATAAAGACCATGAAATGAGTAATAAAATCACCGCAAGACAAAATACTTCAAATAAATTTGTTTCAGACGCATGATTGATATCGAGTAATTGAGGAACTGATAATACCAATGTTGCATCGACAACATAGCCGCAACCAATCACGATAGCCGGCAGAAGCAAGCTAAATGCCCATGCTAGCCTTTTACCATGGCGTTGGGTAATAAACTTAAGTAATTCAATGTTGATTGCAGGCCCTATTAATAACAACGTTAATGCGCTACCAGGGCTCCAGCCACTGATTAACATAGCGGCTGCAAGCGGAGTAATTCCTGTTGCACACAGCCTAAAGGGTAAAGCGATAGCTGCAACAAGTAGAATGTCATACCACTGAGCTTGGTGTTCACCAAAGGTTAGCAATGTGGCCAATACCAAGCCGATCATTAACCACGGCGCGGTATGATCAAGTAAATGTTCATATCCGTGGCGTAATGCATGCTTTAGTTTGTTGGCAATCTCGGCTTGTTTTTCAGCTTTTACAGGTTGCTGTGAAGGAATAAAGCGAGCCAACATTAACGCGATACAGACGATAATAACCAGTGCACACGCTAATCTTACAGCGGTTGTTTCAACGCCTAGTAATGGCAGCGATATAAGCAGTGATTCAAACCCTAAAATTGGTGCAGATACTAAGAACGCTAATGCCATGGTGGCATTGGTACCTTGCTTTTGCAGTAATTTATAGGCCTTGGTGGCATCCGGAATGCAAAATGGTAGGGGTAACCCGAGCAGTGCTCCACGTAATGTTTGTGATTTTGTTGGGCGGTCAGTACTGACATTGATGGAGTGGCTGTCTGAAAATAGCAGCTTGGTAAGACTTGATAGGAAATAAGCCGCTAATAAAAATGGCGATAACATCAAGGCCAATTCAACTAATAAATCTAATTGCTGGTGTGCTTCCACATTGTCATGTTCGTGGCCGGTCATCAAAATTGTGACTAAACAAATAACACCTAGCAGTGAGCCTAATCCATCGAAATGCGTTTCTGTGTTAGATTCATCGTGATGGTGTTCAGCGTATGGACGATGGAAAACAACATGTAATACTGAGCCAGCAATAAAACTCTCGATAAGCGCGATAGTTTGTGGATTGAGCTGAGGTAATACTTGCTCGCCGACCATTGAACCTAATCCGGTGCCAACAGCCATCAACCCCAATACAATGAGTGCAACACCATTACCGAAATGAGGGCGCAATAACCACCAAACGGTTAGTCCCACTGGCAGACGGTGGGCGATAACGGCAATAATAAGCGTGAGCTGGTCAAAGTTAGGATCATCAACAATGGCAGCACCATCGGTCAGGCTATGAATAACGAGTCCTGTAACACCGAGAATTAATGTCGATTTATGCGTAACAGCTGCCGCTTTGTGGAATAGTTGTTCAGCAAGACTAGGCCCAATAAGCCCCAAACCAACAAATAAGATACTCCACAAACCAACCGTTTCGATAGATTCAGGAAGAATATGAAAAATGACTAAACCACCAATCACAACGAAAATAAAGCCGTCGAAGAGATCGAGCATTTTGTTGTTTTTGCTTGTGTAGTTAAATAGCAATGGGCCGATGAACAGCGCCAAAATGCTTAGTAGTAAAATCATTGATAAAGAACGTTAATTAGGCAGCGTAATACTATAACATAGCATTATTGGTGGCTCTACTAATTACATGGGAGCTAGGGCAAGTTTCTACTGATTAATTAAGCTTTAAAGCATGATGACTTGATTAGAGTCATTTGATCGCTGTGACGCCTCAATTATTTGCACCATATCTAATGCTAAATGGTTATCACATGGCAATGGCGCTTGATGTTTAATGGTGTCATACAAATGTCGATAAAAGGCGCAGTAATCACCAGTGGGGGATGGCACTAAAATCTCTTCGTCACTATTGTTGGTGTATAACGAGCCCCAGTCATCGATTTGTTCTTTGCCAAACTTACTATCGCAAGGTGTAATCCCATTTCTAAGTTGCTGATGTTGAGGGTCTATGCCTTGTTTAATAAAACTGCCTAGATCGCCATGAATGACAAAACGCGGGCCAGAATGTTTCACTAGGGAGCTGGTTCTAATTTCTACGTTAAGTTTTGGATAGGCCAATCGCAGATAAAAATTATCTGGTGCTCTCGCTTTATCTCGCAAGGTAGTGACATCAGCAAAAACACTGTTAGGTTTACCAAATAGCGTTAATATTTGCACTATTAGATTCGGTGCTAATTCCCAAACAGCGCCGCCAAATTGAGGGTTATCGCGCCAATTATTGATGACTTCTGGTTGATAGCGATCAACGCGTGCGGAATATGAATGTAATCTGCCAAGTTTTTCGTCATTAACGATTGATTTGATAGCCAAGAAATCACAATCCCATAAACGGTTATGAAAACTGGTGATCGTTCGTTCTTTTTTCTTGGCGAGTTTAAGTAATGTGTCAGCGTCTTTGCTATTTAGGGCAATAGGCTTTTCAACAACGACATGTTTGCCGTGCTCTAGTGCTTTCTTAGCTAACTCAAAGTGGCTGTTATTCGGGGTAGCAATGATAACTAGCTCAATCATCGGATCATCGATAACTTGTGTAAACGAACGTTGGCTGCAACCACGGGGCAATGCATTTGACACGTTACTGTGATGAGTTGATACCGCAACTAGCTGGAAATTTTCGTCAGCAAGCAACAATGGCAAATGTAAATGCTTGCCTGAAGTACCAAAACCTACTAATGCAGTTTTGATGGGAGTTGTTGTTGACATTTTGCCCATGGTAATAATCCAGAGTTAAGTTGATTGGCTAACACTACCCTAAATTCAAAAGATACTTTTTGATCAGAATCAAAGTGAATTGAAACTGAATTGAGAGTGATAATAAGTCAGTATTTATGCTTGTGTACAATTGTTTAAATCGGTTGATTGCTGTATTTTATGCAACAAATATTTAGTATGTTTTCCAATAATTTATAGCTAAGGAATAACTCAATGGCATTTGATTTTGGCTCTTCAGGTTTAGGGATAAAAAACCCATTCAAACAAGAAGGTGTAATTCGCGCAATTGGCGGTTTTGTAACGGCAGCAATAGGTTTGTTTAGTATTTTTAAAACAACCTCTGTTATTGAACAGGACTTAACACAAGCATGGGTTTACGCCATTGTCGGTTTACTGCTTCTTATTGCAGGTTTGCGCCGAGCAGGTCGTGGCCTCTATTTTCTATTTAAATTTTTTGTTGGACGTTCTGTGCCATCTTCTTTGGCTTATAACTTTACGCAAAGTGAAGCTGATAACGCCAAATTAGAAGCAAAATCTAAATCGTTGGCTTATAAAGGCGCCGATCTAGAATCTATGTTGATGGGACGTAAAAATACGACGTTCACTGAGCCACAAGGCTGGATGGGACGTTTAGTTCATTCGTTATTTCCAAAGCTTATTTTCTTACCGTATCAATTTCGTAATATTTTGCAGGAAATCGTTTCTGTATTAGTTACAACGGTTGTCGCTTTCGTTGCTTTTGGTTTGACGTACTTTGTGTCATCAAGTGGTCTTGCGGGTCAAGCGGGACACATTATTATTCCGGCATTCTCATTATTGTTATTAATGTATTTAGTGGGTTCATGGCGCAGCTCTGCCAATGCCGTGCGTATTGATCGCGTCAAAACATTGCAAAGTGCTGGTGCGGCGAGTTTAGCGAAGGTTATTGCGTTTTCAATTCTGTTTCCGGTCATTATAGGTTTTATTTACCAAGCGGTCAGTGAAAAGCTTAATGGCAATAACATCGCTGCGCGTTTGTTTGAAAATGTTGATGTGTTTTCTGCATGGCCAAGCTTATTATTGTTATTAGGATTGGGCGTATTAACCAGTGTATTAGTGCTATACATGGTGGCGGTGCGGACTAAAAATGCTAATCCTGTGACTGATGTCAGCGAGTTTAGAGAAAACTTGCAAGAGTCTGTTCACCCGAATGAGATTTTCATTAATATTGAAAATATCGTGTTAGCCAATCGACGTTACAAAGAAATTCCTAACCGTACTTATCGCGCGTTTGATCCTAAGTTAATGGAAGAGAGCCAGGGCAAAGGCTCGTTTTCTGGTGAACTATTAGTAGAGACGCAACCTGAGTTTAAAGCAGTCGATGCTGATTCATCATTTAAGACGGCACGTTTAGTTAGCACAGTGATGGGGCAGGTTTTATTGGTTGTTGCGTCAGTTCTATTCTTTAGTTTGGCTGATCAAATTGGCACAGCAATCGAGTTTGTTAAGAACCTGTTGGCTAATCCTCCATCGACTCGCGGTGGCGAAAATGCGGTAGTTTCAACGCTTCAACCGATCATTGAAGCGGGCGCGGCAGTTGGCTTTACGTTATTAAGTACATTGTTTATGTGGCAAATCGTATTAACTATTGGCCGGATGCTAGAGAACTTTGCCAATGTATTTTGGGCTGAATTACAGTTTGATTCATTGTTAATGTATATGAAAACAGAAGGTACTTTTACTGAGTCTAAGATTTCGACAGGTATGTCTATTCACGATTCAACGCGCAGTGAAAATGTTGTTGTTAAATCGTCAATTACGCCGTGGGTTGTTAGCTCACGAGTAACAACAAGCACCTTTGCGACGGCAGGTAGCCAAAATGTTGAAATGCCCCGTTATGTTATGTCGATGAGTAAGAATGACAGTGAATTAACCAGTATTGTCGATGAGATCAAAGGTTTCTTACGTGATCGCGAAAATATTGCTGGGTTT
>MPDF01000034.1 GCA_001874365.1 Gammaproteobacteria bacterium MedPE
GGTCCCAAGGGTATGGCTGTTCGCCATTTAAAGTGGTACGCGAGCTGGGTTTAGAACGTCGTGAGACAGTTCGGTCCCTATCTGCCGTGGGCGTTTGAGAATTGAGAGGAGCTGCTCCTAGTACGAGAGGACCGGAGTGGACGAACCGCTGGTGTTCGGGTTGTCATGCCAATGGCATTGCCCGGTAGCTACGTTCGGAATCGATAACCGCTGAAAGCATCTAAGCGCGAAGCAGGCCTCGAGATGAGTTCTCACTGGAGATTTAATCTCCCTAAAGGGCCGTAGGAGACTACTACGTTGATAGGCAAGGTGTGTAAGCGTTGTGAGGCGTTGAGCTAACTTGTACTAATGACCCGTGAGGCTTAATCATACAACACCTAATGTGTTTTAAGTAACCTCAAGAATATCTAAGAATGTCTTGTTGTGTTAAGAATTATTTTGAAAGCTTTCCAAATTCGTTTTTGATGACTATGTCATTAAGAGCACCCAATTAGTTTGGTAACCATAGCATGTTGGTCCCACCTGATCCCATTCCGAACTCAGTAGTGAAACGACATAGCGCCGATGGTAGTGTGGGGCTTCCCCATGTGAGAGTAGGACATTGCCAAACACCTATTTCGTCGAGAGGCCCCGTGTAAAATGCACGGGGCCTTTTGCATTTTACGACTTTGAATTTTACCTATTACTGTGGCTTCATCGTAATGACGGGACCTCACGCCTAAAGCGCTACCGCGCAGTCCTATTCTCGATGCTCAGCCATCTGCTTTGCAGGGATTCATTCGCTACATCCATGTAGCTCACCCTTCGGGCAGCTTACGCTGTGCAAAATGGCTTTCCTGCCATTTTGTCCCCAACTCGATAACTGCTCCTGCGTTATTCTACTACCGACATCCATGTCGGCATTGCTTTCGCCTTGTTGCGTCGAACGCTGTTCGACGGACTGCGGCTCAAGAGAGTAGGACATGCCAATCACTTATTTCGGTTGGTTTCCTTGATTATTAATCAAGGGAGTGACCTCAAGGAAGCCCCTGCACACGCTGCAGGGGCTTTTTTATTGTCTAAAACAACGTGATTTACGCGTGATGATAGGTTCCATCGCTGTGTAGTGATGCCATTTGCATTAATTAACTGACCAGTACGATCCAATCTCTATAACACACTCCCATCACTCTAGCTTCTGTACTGTTCTATTACCGGTAACCATGTCTTCAGGGAATTAGCCTTGGGAGTAGTCACTTCTATTACACCTATACTTCGAAGTCATTCAGTTGCATGTGTGTCATTACAAAATATCGATGTTAAGGTTAAGTAGTACAATACGTATGTTGGCGCTGTATTGTCGAATCACGTTGAATCAAGGACAATTTTTTATTAGATAATAGACTTTATATAGCTTGCCTTTTACACTACGTGAAAATTACAAATGAGTGACTGACGATGATTACACAGACTGCCTTGCTTAGCTTGTTAGAGCAAACGTTACAACCAAGTAAGATTAAAGATTATTGTCCCAACGGCATACAAGTTGAGGGAACAATGCAAATCAAGAAAATTGTAACTGGCGTAACAGCCTCTCAGGCAATGATTGATGCAGCAATAGCCGCAGATGCTGATGCAATATTGGTTCATCACGGTTACTTTTGGAAAGGTGAAAATCAAACAATCACTTCACTGAAGAAAAAGCGCATCAAGAGTATATTAATGGCAGATATTAATTTAATTGCTTATCACCTGCCACTTGATATTCATCCAACGTTGGGAAATAACGCACAACTAGCGAAGCGTTTTAATATCATTAATGTTGAAGGATTAGAAATAGGAAACCCAGTGAGTGTTGCTGTAAAAGGGGAGCTTGAACAGATGCAGACGCTTGAACAATTAACAAAAACAATCACTGATTCACTTGGGCGTATTCCCTTAGTCGAAGGGGAAGCAAGTAAAGAAATCCGCACTGTAGCTTGGTGTAGTGGCGGCGGCCAAAGCTTTATTGAAATGGCCGGAGAGCAGGGCATAGATGCCTTTATCAGCGGCGAAGTCTCTGAACAAACCATTCATTTAGCACGTGAGTACGACATCGCCTTTATTGCTGCTGGCCATCATGCAACAGAACGCTATGGCGTTAAAGCTCTTGGCGAGTTTGTTGCACAAGAATTAGATGTTGAAGTTCAATTCATCGATATTGATAATCCCGCTTAGCTGGTAAAGGGGCAATAGCACTGCCCCTTATCAATGACTAGTTCCGAGTTGTGCAAGCTTGTTCGTCAAGATTAAGATGAGGTACAAAGTTGCAAGGACGGTGGCTTGCATCTAATTGTTCTTTAATGATCTTGTTCCACCCTGTTCGACACGCATTGGTTGAGCCCGGTAGGCAAAAGATAACGGTGTCATTGGCCATACCTGCAAGAGCACGAGATTGCACCGTTGATGTGCCGATTTCATCGTATGAAATTTGTCTAAATAACTCACCAAATCCTTCAACATTTTTATCAAATAATACTGAAATAGCTTCGGGTGTATTATCTCGTGCTGTAAAGCCTGTACCGCCTGTACATACGATTGCTTGTATTTTGTCATCGGCAATCCACTTAGAAATAACAGCGCGAATGTCATAGACATTGTCTTGTACGATTTCTTTGGCATAAGCGTGATGACCACTATCGGTAAGTTCATTTACTAATAGTGCGCCAGAGGTGTCCGTTTGCTCGTTACGGGTATCAGAAATTGTTAGTACAGCGATATTAAGCGGTACAAATTTGGTAGTTTGATGTGACATTAATAATCCTTACATTAGGCAAAGCCTGTTCATTTGGGATAGATACTATCAAAAAGTATCACTGAAACGCTATCACCTGCGATAATAGTTTCTTGATGTTCGTTAAGTACGATATAAGCATTAGCTTGACTAAGGGACGATAAAATATGTGAGCCTTGTGCTCCTGCTGATTTAACGTTGAGTTGTCCGTTGTCATGCCACACATAGCCACGTTGATAGTCTGCTCGGCCACCGCGTTTATGAATATCGCTATTACAGTTTGCTGTTAATGTTATTAACGATGTATTTTTTTGCCCTTGCATGTGTTTGATGATTGGTGCTACCAGAACATCAAAAGTTACAAAGCTAGCGACAGGGTTACCAGGCAACCCAAAGAACACTTTGTTTCGGTATTGGCCAAATGCGAAAGGTTTACCGGGTTTAATTGCTATTTTCCAGAAATCTATCTGACCATTCTCAACTAATACTTCCTTTACAAAATCGGCATCACCTACTGAAACTCCACCAGAGGTGATTACTATGTCACATTGCTGCGCTGCATTATCAAAGGTTTGGATTAGTGCAGCTTTCGTATCTGCAACAATACCAAAATCGATGACGCGACAACCTAGAGCTCGCAGTTTCGATGTGCAGACAATGCGATTACTTTCATAGATGTGTCCGGTTTTCGGTTGTTCCTTTGGCGTTAGTAATTCGTCACCTGTAGCAAAAATACCAACGGTGAGGGGGGGGGCGACATTCACTGTGTTATGGCCTGTTGCAGATAAAAGTCCCAATTGAGCTGCACCCAGTACTGTGCCTGCTGTCAAAATTATTTGATTATTAGTAATATCTTCGCCGGCGCGACGTATGTGAGCTTCTGGTGTTAATTTTTTGTTAAAAGTGACCTGTTGTTGTTGTGCTATCGCATATTCTTGCATCACAACAGCTTGTGTTCCACAAGGAATACTCGCACCTGTCATGATCCGTACACATTCACCTGGTCCTAATGTATCTTGATAGACTTGGCCAGCTAAAACATTGCCGACAATGGTATAAACATGATCGTCATTGCAACCTAAGTTATTGACGGCGTAACCATCCATCGCCGAATTATCTTGTGGTGGAACTTGCACTGACGAAATGACATCTTCAGCTAGCACATGTCCGAATGCAGAATCTATTTCAATGGATAACAATGACTTATTGTTACTGGGAATCGTTTTCATTCGCTCAATTGCATCGGTAATTGACAATAAACCTGTGGTATCACAACAAGACATTCTAATTACTCTATCTATTAGTTAACGCCGGCGATTATGGCTCAGACATGACATATTCCCAATCAATTATGCGTAAAAGAGGCGCTTAATTTGATTTAAAACAACTTTAGTTTATTCACTTATAAATTTCGTAGTTTTTCATGATAAAACTAGGATAAAGTCCTGAAAAATTTACTTAAGGTTGTTAACAAGGCGTTAACAGTTGATGTGAGGAAGTAAGTGATGAGCAATGAAAGTCAAACAAATATTAAGCGTAAAGAACTAAGAGTTTTCTTGTTTTTAACTGTTGTATTATTCCCTGTTCTAAGTATCGCCTTCATGGGCGGATACGGTTTTATTATCTGGATGTCACAGCTGATTTATGGACCTCCGGGGTTATAAATCGATGGCCGTTGATTACGCAAAGCGAAGTTTCTTGCGTGCAAGAATATCAAAGGAATTGCCACTTCGCCCACCATACAATGCAGGAGAGCAACAGTTCATTGAGCGATGCACCCGTTGCAACGAATGTGTCGATGTGTGTGAGACAAAAATCATTGAGATTGGTAGCGGTGGTTTTCCACGCGTTAACTTTGCCGACGATGAATGTACATTTTGTGGCAAGTGTAGTGATGTTTGTGAAAGTAACGCCTTGGATAAAACTGAAAATCAGGCATTTTCAACTGATATTACAGTCACTAATCAATGCTTGGCACAAAACGAAGTTTATTGCCAGTCATGCCGTGATGCATGTGACGAGTTGGCGATTAAGTTTGATTTCTTTAGTGAACGAATTCCAAAACCCCAAATTGATTTAGAAGCTTGTAATAGTTGTGGAGCCTGTGTGTCAATCTGTCCACCTAATGCAATCAATATAACGATAACAAAGGAGCGCTTCGATGAGTGAATATCATGTAGCTAGCTTTATTGCGTATACCTACCCCGATGAACAACCACAAGTAATGGCTAGACTTGCTCAGTTAGCGTCATGTGATATCCATGGGGACGACGGCAAGGGCCGAATTATTGTCACGCTTGAAAGTGAATCACAGCGGGGCATCGTTGATGGATTTGAACAAATAACAAATGTTGCAGGTGTACTTAATTTATCGCCTGTGTACCACGAATACTGTGATGAAACTAATTAGTTAGTTAGGAGTTTATTATGTCATTATCTAGACGTGATTTTATGAAAGCTACGGCAGCTGCAAGCGCTGCTAGTGCTGCGGGAATTGTTCTGCCAGCCTCGGCAAGTAACTTAATTACTGCAAAAGATCAAACCGCTCTCAAATGGGACAAAGCACCTTGCCGTTTTTGCGGCACTGGTTGTTCTATCAACGTAGCCACTAAGGATGGCAAGGTCGTCGCGACACATGGGGATGTAAAGTCGCCAGTGAATAAAGGTCTTAATTGCGTTAAAGGCTATTTCTTATCGAAGATTATGTATGGCAAAGATCGTTTAACGAAGCCATTACTGCGCATGAAAGACGGCAAATATGACAAAAATGGTGATTTTACGCCGATAAGCTGGGATATGGCGTTTGATATCATGGCGGAAAAGGCCAAGCAAACATTGAAAGAGAAGGGGCCTAAAGGTCTTGGCATGTTTGGTTCTGGTCAATGGACTGTCATGGAAGGTTATGCGGCAGTCAAAATGATGAAGGCGGGCTTTCGCTCTAATAACATCGATCCTAACGCTCGCCATTGCATGGCATCGGCGGTAGGTGGCTTCATGAGAACTTTTGGTATTGATGAGCCAATGGGTTGTTACGATGACTTTGAGCACGCTGATGCGTTTGTGTTATGGGGCTCCAATATGGCGGAAATGCATCCAATTTTGTGGACGCGTATTACTGATCGCCGCTTAAGCTCGCCACACGTTAAAGTCAATGTGTTGTCGACTTACACGCACCGAAGTTTTGATTTAGCTGATTCTGGCATGATTTTTACGCCACAAACTGACTTAGCTATTTTGAACTTTATTGCTAACTACATTATTTCAAATGGCCATGTGAATAAAGATTTCGTCACTAAACATACTAACTTTAGAATGGGTGATACTGATATCGGTTACGGTTTACGTGACGAGCATGCATTGCAAAAAGCGGCGAAAAATCCAAACTCTGGTAAATCTAAGCCGATTAGTTTTGATGAATACGCTAAATTTGTAAGTACTTACACAGCTGAATCTGTGTCTGAGCTATCAGGTGTTCCTGTTAAACAGCTAATCGATTTAGCAAAGACCTACGCCGATCCTAAAACTAAAGTCATGTCATTATGGACAATGGGGTTTAATCAACATACACGTGGTGTGTGGGCTAATAACCTTGTTTATAACATTCATTTATTAACTGGCAAAATCTCTACACCGGGCAACAGCCCATTTTCATTAACAGGTCAACCATCGGCATGTGGTACAGCGCGTGAAGTGGGAACTTTTTCTCATCGCTTACCTGCGGATATGGTAGTGAAGAACAAAAAGCACCGTGATTACGCTGAAAAAATCTGGAAACTTCCAGAAGGTACAATTCCGGCTAAACCCGGTTATCATGCGGTTGAGCAAAATAGAAAGCTTAAAGATGGTGAGTTAAACTTTTATTGGGTGCAGTGTAATAACAACATGCAAGCGGGCCCAAATGTGAATGAAGAAGCAATGCCGGGCTATCGCAACCCTAAGAACTTCATTGTCGTGTCTGATCCGTACCCAACGGTATCTGCACAAGCTGCCGATTTAATCTTACCAACAGCTATGTGGGTAGAGAAAGAGGGCGCTTATGGAAATGCAGAACGCCGTACACAAACATGGTATCAACAAGTGAGTGCGCCAGGTGAAGCTCGTTCTGATATGTGGCAAGTTGTTGAATTCTCTAAGCGCTTTAAGATTGAAGAAGTGTGGACAGAAGAATTGTTAAATGCAATGCCTGAACACAAAGGCAAGACTATGTATCAAGTGCTATTTGAAAACGGCAACGTTGACAAATATGGCTTAAATGAAGTACCAGAAGATCGCTTAAATCAAGAAGCGAGAGAGTTTGGTTTCTACATTCAAAAGGGATTGTTTGAAGAATATGCTGCCTTTGGTCGTGATCACGGGCATGACTTAGCCCCTTACGATCGTTACCACAAAGAGCGTGGTTTGCGCTGGCCTGTGGTTGATGGCAAAGAAACACAATGGCGCTTTAAAGAGGGGAGTGATCCTTATGCCAAGCCGGGGACTGATTATGACTTCTATGGCAAAAAAGACGGTAAAGCGGTTATTTTTGCATTGCCTTACGAACCACCTGCAGAGTCACCAGATGAAGAATTCGATATGTGGTTATGTACTGGCCGTGTAATTGAGCATTGGCACACCGGCTCAATGACACAACGTGTACCTGAGCTATTTAAGTCAATGCCTGATGCACTTGTTTACATGCATCCTGATGATGCTAAGTCGCGCGGTATGCGCCGTGGTGATGAAGTTAAAATCAGCTCTCGACGCGGCGAAATCATTACTCGCGTGGAAACACGTGGTCGCAATAAAACGCCAAAAGGGCTGGTGTTTGTTCCATTTTTTGATGCGAGTCGCTTGGTGAATAAGCTTACGTTTGATGCGACCGATCCATTGTCAAAACAAACTGACTTTAAGAAGTGTGCTGTTAAGATCGAGAAGGTGTAAATGATGAAAAATACTCTAATTGTCCTCGTTATAGCTTTATTGTCGACTGCCGTAAGTGCAGAAAAAATTAGCAAATTGCGTGATGGTGAGATTCTTGAAAATATCAAACCACAGCGTATACCTATGGTGGTGAATAACGATAAGAAACTACAACGAAATTATCCGATGCAGCCTCCGATTATTCCTCATAAAATCCGTGGTTATCAAATCAATAAGAATGTTAATAAGTGCATGTCTTGTCATAGTAGAACTCGGGTTACAGAGTCTCAAGCGACCATGATCAGCGTGACACATTACATGAATAGAGACGGAAACTTTTTAGCTGAAATTTCACCACGTCGTTATTTTTGTAATCAATGTCATGTGACTCAACAAGATACTAAGCCACCGGTAGAAAATACCTTTATCGATATGCATACACTTATCTCTAATTCAGCTGAAAAGGAGTAAGTGATGAAGAAGTGGATAGTAGGGTTTTGGAATATATTTCGTAAACCGAGCATGCATTACTCACTAGGCTTTTTAACGCTAGGTGGTTTCCTAGCAGGCATTATTTTCTGGGGTGGTTTTAACACCGGACTTGAGATGACTAATACTGAAGAGTTTTGTATTGGTTGTCATGAGATGGAAAATAACGTGTATGAAGAGTTAAAGACCACCGTACACTACTCTAATCGCTCAGGCGTTCGTGCTACATGTCCAGACTGTCATGTACCACACGAATGGAGTAATAAGATCGCACGTAAAATGCAGGCATCTAAAGAAGTATGGGGTAAGATGTTTGGCACTATCGATACTCGTGAAAAGTTTGAAGCACACCGTCGCCAACTAGCTGAAAACGAATGGGCACGATTAAAAGCCAATGATTCATTGGAATGTCGAAATTGTCATAACTTTGAATTTATGGATTTTACGGCGCAATCAGAACGGGCGGAAAAGATGCACTCCAAGTATCTTAATACAGGAGAAAAAACCTGTATCGACTGCCATAAAGGTATTGCACATCACTTACCAGATATGACAGGTGTAGAAGGATGGTAGCTTGAGCATTAATGCTTATCGTAAAAATAGCTCCAATTTTCGAATCGGAGCTATTGTTTTGGCCGGTGGAAAGTCATCTCGCATGGGAAAAGATAAAGCGTCTTTGGTAATCGACAAACTGCCACTGGTTTATCGTTTACAAGAGATGTTAACCTCGCTTGGCTTATCTGTTGTTATTAGCTCTAAGCGTTTTGGCTTAACAGATATTATTCCAGATAAAGGTCCGTTAGGTGGCTGCTATACAGCAATGACGGCTTTAAGGCATTGCCATCACGTAATTGTCATTCCCGTTGACATGGTGCATTTAAATAAAGACATACTCGTTAGGCTACTACAAGAAATTACGAATAAGAATCTCGCAACCATTACGAAATGCAATGACCAACACTTTCCTCTGATTATTAAGAATACCGAATCAGTAATGAGCTGGTTATTGCAAACTTTACTCACTAAAGAAGGACGAGCGTGTTCAATTGGGGCTTTATTACAACGCTTTGACACTCATAGCATCAGTATAGAGGACTGTGCGAGTTATCGTTTTGATAACGTTAATACCCCCTCACAATGGTGCCAAGCATTAGGCATTATCGAACAAGGGCTAAGGTAACTTAATACTTTAACCTCGTATATTGGCTAATTGCGACTTAAACATATTCACTCGATTGTGCAACTGCTTTGACATCTGTTTGTTGATTCACAATAAAAAATGAAATGAGTTGTTCGAGTTCATGAGCATGATTGGTTAAATTATTACTTGAATTAGCTGCCAAGGAGACAAGTTCGGAGTTTTTAAGGGTAATTTTTTCAAGGTGTTTAGTCGTTTGATTGATCTCGCTCATACTAGCTGATTGGGTGGTTGATGCATTGTCAATATTGGCTACAACAGTAGAAACTTCGGAGACGCTATTAATGATTTTTTGTAGCGTTTCACCTGTATTAGTGACTAAGGTAGAACCATCGCTCACTTTATTTTGAGCATCGCCAATAAGATTCTTAATATCTTTGGCCGCGGCAGCACTTCGCCCGGCAAGATTTCTAACTTCTCCAGCAACAACAGCAAATCCACGACCTTGCTCACCAGCTCTTGCTGCCTCTACGGCGGCATTAAGTGCTAATAAGTTAGTTTGAAAGGCAATGTTGTCGATGAGACTAATGATTTCTGAAATATTACTGGTGGAATGATTAATATTTTCCATGGCACTGATGGCTTTTTGCACGACATCACCACCTTGCTCGGCGTAATCTCTCGCTTTTTGAGCTAACACGTGTGCCGTTGAGGCATATGAAGAATTGTCTTGAACTGTACTGGTAACTTCAATTAGCGCGACATTGGTTTGCTCCAAGCTTGCAGATTGTTCTACAGTGCGTTTATGTAAGTCTTCATTGCCATCAGATAGTTGCTGTGCTTCATTATTAACACTATTCGCTGAGTGCTGAATTTTAGATACGATTGCCGTTAGTTTTTCCACGGTCGCATTAGCATCAATTTTTAGTTGTTCAAATTGTCCGTGATATTCGGCAGTCATAGTTTGTGTCAGGTCGCCTTTGGCTAAGGCGCTGAAAATACGCAGTGCGTCGGTTGTTACTTGGTCTGAAACGTCAATTAGTTGATTGATACCACCAGAGAAAGATTTAAAGAACCCTGTTTTATCGTCAATCGCAATACGTTCACTAAAGTCTCCTAACAGCGCATTATCTACGACTTGTTGGATTTCATGTTGTGTTTTGATTTCTGGAGTACGGTCAACAATTTCAACAACGGTTCCTAATTGTTCTCCCGAGATATCAAACACAGGATTTGATGTAAATTTAAGCGTAACGCCATTTACAACGCTTTCTTGTTGTTGCTGTTGCTTAAAACCAACTAACGCAGTACTGCTAATATTCATTGCACCAAATACTTCGCTCGCGGTAAAGCCACCGATATCATCTGCAGGTAGTTTAAAGATATCATTATGTCGTTGTAATAATTTAAGCAGGGCATTATTGGTATAAACAACTTTGTGTGTTTTGTTAAGTACCATGACATTGCCGCTAACATTGTCTAATGCTTGTTTAATACGTGTATTGATGCCTAATTCTCGTTGAGTTGCTTTAGTGCGTTCATTAAGGTTATCTTGCATGTCACCTAATGCATATAAAAGCTGACCTACTTCATTATTTCCGTTGCGATTAATCGTGTTATCTAAGGTGCCAGCAGCAATTGATTTAGCAACAGTAATAGCTTCATCCAACGGTTCGGTTAGGCTCCGAGAAAAGGTGAGTGTACAGAAAAATAGTACCGCAATAGTAATTACTGCAATAATTATTGTTTCTAAAATTAAGGTGTTAATAGCGCTAAAGGCTTCACTTTTGTCTAATTCGGCGATGATACCCCAATTTAAATCGGTGACTTTAAGTGGGGCGAAAGCCGATAAAACACTATGATCTAAATGGTTAGTGATAGTATCGCTGCCAGTAATATTATTTGCAATATTAGTGGTTGCTTGTGTGTCGACAATGGTTCTCAAAATCGTGTTATCGTCGTTAAATCGTGATTGAGAACGCATTAATTTATCATCGCCAACTAAAAAGGTTTCTCCGGTTTCGCCCAATCCGTCACTGGTTTGCATAATGTTGTTAATAACGCCAATCGGCATTTGAAATACCAAAACACCTATTCGATCATTCCCATCGAAAATTGGTGATGCGATGAAGGATGCTGGTTCGCCATATGACGGTGTGTAGAGCGTGAAATCAATTAATTTAGCTTGGTCAGTAACGTCTATTTTGAGCGCGGCATTAAAGGCTTTTGCGAGACCTGAGTCTTTATAAGGCCCATTTAGCACGCTGGTGCCAAAATCAACCTCTTTAAATACGCTGTAGACGACATGTCCTTGATGTGGTTCGATTAAAAATATGTCGTAATAACCAAATTTATTAAGGTAATTTCTAAATTTTGGATGATACTTAGCATGACTATCGTGATAATTAGATTCTTCACCACCACGCATTAGTGCATCTTTGTTGCCTAAAGGGTTATTGTTATTGGCGATATAAGCAAATTGAGCACTAAGTGACGGTTCTTTTGTTGGGATAAGATTGGAGATTGTGGGTAACTGGTTCGCGACGTGGTATTTTTTTAATTCTTTTAAGAAATCGTTTTGATAGTACTTAGTTAAAGCATCGATTTTCTCTTGGTCGGATTGAGGTAATTGAACTGATAGATCAGATATATTGGAAGTGAATTCACGCATGGCACTGATGGTCATTTCACTGTCAGAAAATGTCGTTATCTGGTTTCTTATTTGAGTAAAGTAAGACTCTATTTGAGATTTCTTAGCAGCTTTGAGGGACTCTAGTTGATTCTTAGCGCTGTCATGTAATGCAAAAGACGTCGAAATAGTATTAATAATTCCGGCTATCAATAAAGGTATTAGACCGGCAAAAGTCATTGCGAGCATCAATTTACGTTTAAGTGTCATGTTGCTCGTAGCTCTTTTTATTCCCATCATAAAATCTTCTACACTCCTGTATTTAATTAATATATTAGTCGTATTATTTTCGATTTATCAAGTACTTTTTTATTTGCTTTGATTGATTAATTCCCTTCAAAATTTAAGGGTAAAAGTGAGTTGGTTATTGAGAAGTGATGAATTAACAGTCAATAAAAAAGGGCCAAAGGCCCTTTAATAAGTATGTTTCTGTGTTTGATAATTAATTTAAAACGCCATTCGATCTTTTGCTGCAGAGGCGAGATCGGCTAATAGCTGCTCAGTATCTTGCCAGTGAATGCAGGCGTCAGTAATACTCTTACCGTAGACAAGAGGCTGGCCTTCAACAACCTTTTGATTGCCTTCTTCAATGAAACTTTCAGCCATTATTCCTGCAATTTTCATACTGCCGCTGCGCATTTGTTGCATAATATCTTGTGCTACATTCAATTGATTTTTATGCTGTTTTTGGCTATTACCGTGACTAAAGTCAACAACAACAGATGGCATTAAATTAGTGGCTGCTAATTGGTCACAAGCAGCGTCTATAAATTCCTTTTCATAATTAGGTGTCTTACCACCACGCAAAATAACATGACCGAAAGGATTACCATGGGTACGGTAAACCGTCATCATGCCGTCTTTATCTGGAGAGTAGAAGATATGAGCCTCTCGAGATGCACGAACTGCGTCAATGGCAATTTTAGTGTTGCCATCAGTGCCATTTTTAAATCCTACCGGACAAGATAACGCAGACGCCATCTCACGATGAATTTGGCTTTCGGTAGTGCGGGCGCCAATAGCCCCCCAACTAACAAGATCAGCAATATATTGACCATTGACCATATCTAAAAACTCAGTGGCAATTGGCAAGCCCATCTCTGTCAATTCAACAAGTAGATGTCGTGCTAGTCTCAAACCTTTATTTGCTTGATATTGGCCATTTAAATCCGGATCGCTAATTAATCCTTTCCATCCAACAATGGTACGCGGCTTTTCAAAGTACACACGCATTGCAATAACTAGGCTATCTTGATATTTGATCTGTAATTCTTTAAGGCGGCGCGCATAATCAAGTGCAGCATCAGTATCATGAATTGAACACGGCCCAACAATGACGAGCAAACGTTTGTCTTGCCCATTAATTATCGCTTCTATATCACGGCGGCTTTTGATTAGGCTATCAGCACCTTCTGGCGAAAGTGGATATTCACTCGCTAATTGGCTAGGGGTAATAACTTGGTCGATATATGTAGTTCTTAGTTCATCAGTTTTTATTGACATGTCTTTGTGCTTAGCTGGAAACTTCATTGATGGCGCTTACCATAGCCCAAACGGGCCTGAGGATAAAGTAATTAAAGGCTATAATTTAGGCTGCGTCGTTCTTTGGCTCAATTTTATGGTGATTGCTGCTCGGTATTTACACAAAACAGCAAATTTAATCACTGGACGCAAGATTTCTGTTCTAGAACATCGTTCTTTTATGGCCGGTGATATCGAGAATCTTCGCGGTAATTTCTTCAACACTATATTTGGTCGTATCGATGTAAGGGATTCTTTCTTTTCGATACAGCATTTCAACTTCTTTTACTTCAAGGCGGCACTGACGTAATGATGAATATTGGCTATTGGCGCGGCGTTGGCTGCGAATGTCGTGTAATCGATGTGGGTCAATGGTAAGGCCAAATATCTTATGCTTATGTTTTTTCAACTCTTGCGGCAACTTTAACGCGTCCATGTCTTGGCAAATAAATGGGTAGTTAGCCGTAGCTATACCAAATTGCATTGCCAAATATAGACTGCTTGGTGTTTTACCACAACGGGATACGCCCACCAATATGATCTCTGCATCATCAAGATTTTTCAGTGTAATACCGTCATCGTTGTCGAGTGAATAATTAATGGCATCAATACGTGCACTATAGGCTTTGTTAGCAATACCGTGGGTACGGTGGAGGGTTGGCTCTGCTTTTAAACCGAGTTGTTGTTCTAATGGCGCAACAAAGGTGTTGAGAAAATCATGCGCCAAACAATTTGCGTCATTAATAATGGCTCTAATGTCTTCGTCAACAATCGAGTGAAATACTAAGGGTAATTGATCATCTTCTTGATGACTGTTGATTTCATAAGCCACTTCTTTAGCACGTTCCACACTTTCGACAAAGGGAATCGTAATCTGGTCAAAAGGCGTATCAAATTGTGATAAAACGGCATGACCAAGAATTTCTGCTGTAATAGCAGTGCCGTCAGATATATAAAATACAGTTCTCAAAGTCGTTTCCTTCTTAGCAATAAATAGCCGAATTAAATCATAGTTGTATTGTTTTTAACCATATGGCGTTAATTGAGGGTCAAAGCCATAAAAAGCGAATCGAATTATGCCTTAACCTATCAAAAACGTACTACATCTTTCAGATAAATATTAGAAATATAAAAATGTGATTTACCTATCATTTTATAGCAGTGTACAATGCAAAAACCAATGCTTATTCACCTTTTGAACACACGGGGACTTTGAAGTGCAAGATTATGTACTGTGGTATGAACAACTTGGCATGAACGATGTTGAGATTGTTGGCGGAAAAAACGCATCTCTTGGCGAGATGATCAGTAATTTATCTAATGCAGGGGTGCAAGTTCCTGGCGGTTTTGCAACAACCGCACATGCATTTAACGAGTTTTTAGAGTTAAGTGGTATCAACGACAAAATGTACAAGCTTTTAGATGAGCTTGATGTTGATGATATCAAAGCGCTAGGCGATGCAGGTAAAACTATTCGTCAGTGGATTTTAGACACACCATTTCAGCCTGCACTTGAAGATGCGATTAAAGAAGCATATACCAAGTTAGCTGATTCTTCTGCAGGAATGTCATTTGCGGTTCGCTCATCGGCAACTGCTGAAGATATGCCAGATGCTTCATTTGCTGGTCAGCAAGAAACCTTCTTAAACGTTGTTGGTTTAGATAGCGTTCGAGAAGCAATTAAGCATGTATTTGCTTCGTTGTTTAATGACCGTGCGATTTCATATCGTGTTCACCAAGGATACGATCATCGCGGTGTCGCTTTATCTGCAGGTGTTCAGCGCATGGTTCGCAGTGATATTGCTGCTTCTGGTGTGATGTTTACGCTTGATACTGAATCAGGTTTTGAAGATGTTGTCTTTATTACATCGTCATGGGGGCTAGGTGAAATGGTTGTTCAGGGCGCTGTAAACCCTGATGAATTCTATGTTCATAAACAAACATTAGACGCAGGTCGTCCAGCTGTTGTTCGCCGCAATATTGGTAGTAAACTGATAGAAATGGTGTATTCAGATAGCACAGAACACGGCAAGCAAGTTATTACTCGTGACGTCGATGCTACTCGCTCACAGCAATTTTCTATTACAGATAGCGAAGTAGAAGAGCTCGCAAAGCAAGCGCAAATTATTGAAAAGCATTACGGCCGCGCGATGGATATCGAGTGGGCTAAAGATGGTAACGATGGCAAACTGTATATCGTTCAAGCGCGTCCTGAAACGGTCCGTTCTCGCGAAGATGGCAATTTCATGGAGCGTTATACACTCAATGAAAAAGGGCCTGTATTAATTGAAGGTCGTGCTATCGGCGGTAAAATTGGTAGCGGCACAGCAAAAGTACTAAATTCACTGGATGAAATGGATCGTATCCAACCAGGTGATGTATTAGTGACTGATATGACAGATCCTGATTGGGAACCAATCATGAAGCGTGCTTCTGCAATTGTGACTAATCGCGGTGGCCGTACGTGTCATGCTGCTATTATCGCGCGTGAATTAGGTGTTCCAGCGGTTGTTGGTTGTGGAAATGCAACGGATGCCATTAACGAAGGTACTAACATTACCGTTTCGTGTGCTGAGGGGGATACTGGATTTATCTACGAAGGTAAGCTTGATTTCAGTGTAACGACGTCTGAAGTTGACAATATGCCTGAACTTCCGCTTAAAGTCATGATGAATGTCGGTAATCCTGATCGTGCATTTGATTTTGCACGACTACCACATGCGGGTATCGGTTTAGCGCGTTTAGAGTTCATTATTAACCGAATGATTGGTATTCATCCTAAAGCATTGATTAATTATGATGAGCAGCCTGTCGCTGTTAAGCGTGATATCGATGACATGATGGCAGGATATTCATCACCAGTAGAATTTTACGTTGCAAAACTGACTGAAGGGATTTCGACGCTTGCTTGTGCTTTTGCGCCTGAAAAAGTCATTGTTCGTATGTCTGATTTTAAGTCAAACGAATACGCTAACTTGATTGGTGGTGAAGCCTACGAGCCGGAAGAAGAAAATCCAATGTTGGGCTTCCGCGGTGCATCGCGTTATATTTCTGAAGAGTTTAGAGATTGCTTTGCATTAGAATGTGATGCGATTAAGCGCGTTCGCAATGATATGGGCTTAACCAACGTTGAGATTATGATCCCATTCGTTCGTACGCTTGAAGAAGCTGCTGCTGTCATTGAATTGCTAGAAGAACAAGGCTTAAAGCGTGGTGAAAATGGACTACGCGTTATCATGATGTGTGAATTGCCATCTAATGCATTACTTGCTGATGAGTTCTTAGATTATTTCGACGGTTTCTCAATTGGTTCAAATGATTTGACTCAGCTGACGCTTGGCTTGGATCGTGATTCAGGCATTGTTTCTGAGTTATTTGACGAGCGAAACCCTGCGGTTAAGAAAATGCTTGCGATGGCTATTTCTGCAGCGAAAGCACGCGGTAAATATGTTGGGATATGTGGTCAAGGTCCGTCAGATCACGAAGATTTTGCTGCTTGGTTAGTAGAACAAGGTATCGAAAGCGTTTCACTTAACCCTGATACGGTGTTAAAAACGTGGTTATATCTTGCAGAACAACATGGCTAGTTAAAGCCTAAACACTGTAAAGTGACTAAAAAAACCGCGATCTATTCGCGGTTTTTTTGTGTCTTTTCTCTAAACAAGGTAAGGTGGCACCATGTATTAAGGATCGGTATTTATTGAAGTGCTTCAACAAGATAAATCTATACAAATCAATCAATGGGTGTTTTCTCATTCAGAGTCAACACTTATCAAGGCAGGACACGAGCAGTTACTTGATGAAACATTAGAATCTGTTTCACTTAATCAGCACACGTTAGATGTGTTGTGGCAGCTTGTTAACGCTTATCCAAATGTCATTAGCGCAGACCAAATTCTCGATAATTTATCTGATGCAACCATGTCCCGTAACAAGCTCTATCAAAGCATTGCAAAGCTGCGTAGAGTTTTTGATGATAAAACTCATGATGCTCAATATATTGAAACTGTTCCACGGCAAGGCTATCGCTGGTTAGCGAAGCCTTGTGAACGTCGTAGTGAGCAATTGGTCATTGAAGAACAAAATAACGCTATCGTTAATGATAAAGAGGCTAGCGACGAAGAGCCACAAGTTCATAGTGGTGTTTTAGAACAAAATATATTTGACGATCTTGGCTTTATTTCTGGTACGCAAGAACAAACCGTCGATTCGAAAAAGTCATTACATGATCATGAGGTTAATGGCGATACTGATGCCAGTCATGCTTTTGATAAAGAAAACAGTGATAGTTTTGCTGAAGAAGCGGCTGCGGATAACCAACAATTAGATGAGTTGCCTGAAGACTCAGAGACGAGTCATCATCAAGTATTTGAACCTAACAAGAATAAATGGCAGTGGTTTATTGCTTTCTTGTTCGTATTAATTATTATTTTTTTTGGTGCACGGCATTTTAAAAGTGAACCTCAAGCCGTGTTTGTTCCAAGTGACGTGCTTTATGTGGCAGAGCTTACTGTCAATGATGAGCAACGTACATTATCGAAAAAAGCTAAGCAGAAAATACAATGGTGGATTGACCAGAAGTTACAACATTTACCCGCGATTAAAGTGATGCCGTATCGTGATGACAATGCCTTACCTCGAGTAGAAGGTACAATTCATGTAATTGAAGGTGGAGTGAAGTTAGAGCTTGGCGTTTTGACGAAGCAAAATTTGAAAAAGCCAGATTTGCTATCGGTATTTCTATCTGACTCTATTAGCCAAAATATCGTTCAAAATGATGCTTTTAATCAGTCGTTATCTAAACATATAACAGGTGTAGACGCTACCTCATTAGTCACTGATAAGTGTCATATTGAAGATTTTACTGGCGAGAATGCTGACACTGAAGAATGTTTGGCTGTGTTAAATAATAGGTTCCATCAGTTATTTACTAAACTTCAAGAAACTACATTGACTGACACCGAAGAGATTATTTCTGCCAGTGATCTTGATGTCTTTGCCAAACAGATAATTAAACGTTACCCCGAACATAGTCTTGGTTATGAGGTTCAAGCGAGCTATTACAACTACATTGGTGCATTAGACAAGGCTCATGACGCTTTACTTAAGGCAATGGAGATAAACCAAAACTCGACTCGAATTATTAAGCTCTTGAGTGAAAGCTACCGGAAACTGAAAGATTATAATCGCAGTATTGTTTTAGTTGATGCGCTTATAGAACGTCAATTTGAGTTATCTTACGCCTACTATTGGCAGGCGTATGATTTGGTTGCGCTGGGTAATCTTGAGAAAGCCCAGTTGCTTATTGAAGAGCATGCAATTGAATTAACGACAATTGAACAACAAGTTTACTTTTTTGGTGTTAACTACAATCAATTGCAGCAGTTTTTAGGCAATGACCAGCCGAAAACAGCGAAAACGTTAAACTTTATCGAACGCGCGATTAGTAATGATGCTTATTGTATTTCACAGCAGTCAGTTACAGATTGCGTTAAACAGGCGGCCGATTTGGCTTCTCCACAATATCGCATGACGCAATGGCAAGCAGCGGCGTTATACCTTAAAGCGAATGATCCTACGCAAGCTGTGAATGTTTTGAGTACTGAGCAGTGGCTAACAAAAGAAGATATAAGTTTAGCAAGTGGTGCAGACCGATTATTCTATATTCCAACCTATGCAAATATTTTGATGCAAACTGGACAAGAAAAAGAAGGACAGGAATTACTTAAGAAATTTATCGTTTTTGTGAAAGGATCTGGCCTTCAAGAGCTTTATGCGTTACCGCTTGCCGAGGCTTACGCGCTCGTTGGCCAGCAAGGTGATGCATTAAAACAGATGGCTCAGTTACTTGCTTCTGGTTGGTTGCCAAGTGCTAAATACCAAATGTGGCCACTACAAGAAAATCCAAACCTTGAGTCTATCAGTCGTCAATGGCAATTTCTTAATTTGCTTGAACTTATTGAGAATCGTCGGCAATTAATACGTTTGCGGATTAAAGATTTGAATAAAACTAAATAAAATTAAAAAGGAGATGTTAAACATCTCCTTTTTTGTCGCTACGTTAATGTAGATAGCTTAAAGCACTTTACAAATTGCTTGGCATAAATCGTCAATGTTATTGCTTGTCATTCCTGCAACGCTGATACGGCCTGAGCCTACAATGTAGACGCCGTGTTCAACTTTTAGTGTTTCTACTTGTGCTTTACTAAGTCCTGAAAATGAGAACATTCCACACTGGCGAGTAATAAATGAGAAGTCTCCTTGAGCACCATAGTGCGCAAGCTTCTCAACAAAGAGAGTACGCATTTGTGCAATACGTTCACGCATCTGAGCAACTTCATCATGCCATAACAGAGTTAACTCTTCATTAGCCAAGATTGTTGCTACTACTGCGGCACCATGTGAAGGTGGATTTGAGTAATTTGCACGGATAATTGATTTAACTTGGCTAAAGGCTGATTTTGCAACTTCTTCTGATTTGGCAACTAAGGTCACCGCGCCAACACGTTCATTATATAAACCGAAATTCTTAGAAAATGAGTTTGCTACGATTAACTCGTTGTTTGCTTTTGCAAAGGCTCGTAAACCTTGTGCATCTTCTTCGATGCCTACGCCAAATCCTTGATAGGCAAAATCGAATAAGCCAATCACTTGTTGTTTGTTAGCAAGCTCGCTAATTTTTTGCCATTGCTCAATCGTCGGATCAATACCTGTTGGGTTATGACAGCATCCGTGGAACAGTACAGCATCACCGGCCTTAGTTTGGCCTAGCGATTGCAGCATTCCATCAAAATCCAATGCTTGATTTTCGGCATCATAATAGGTGTATTCAACAACTTCTAATCCAGCGGCTTTGAAAATATTTCCGTGATTGGCCCAAGTAGGGTTACTTACCCAGATACGCTTTACACCAAGCTGTTTAACCATAAAGTCAGCTGCTATACGCAGTGAGCCTGTACCGCCAGGGGCTTGTGCAGTTGCAGCTCGATTATCTGCAATAATGTCACTGTTACGTCCAAATAAAAGTTGTTGCACTACGCTTGCATACGCCGCTAAGCCTTCAATGTTCAAATAGGATTTGGTCTTCTCGCTTTGCAGTAAAATCTGTTCGGCCTTTTTTACACAATCTAATACTGGTGTATCACCTTGGTCGGTTTTATAAATACCGACGCCAAGATTAATCTTGTTACTACGTGGATCTTTTTTAAAGGCTTCAGTTAAACCGAGAATGGGATCAGCAGCTGCTGTCTTGACCACTTCAAACATTGGGAGCGTCCTATTTTTTATTTAGCGAGGAAAGTAGATTAACGTTGATTACGTCAATTTCAAGGTAGTTATAACACGGAATAAACACAGCGCACAGCTTATTATAAGGGTTTTTATGGAGAATTTATTCATGCTATAAACACTCGTTATATAGCTGTTGAAAAGTATTAGGTTGTCATCAAGTTTTTAGATGGTTTATTACAGTACTAAAAGTTGATTTTAATACTATTTTACTACTAGTTTCGACGAAATTAGCGGATCGATTGGAAGTATTGTGCCCTTAGACTGTGATATTATTATTTTGTTCAGTTAAAATTCATTGCATGATTGTTTTAATGACCGCATTACACGAAGTAACTAAAGATAATTTCTAAATTTACAAGGAACTATGATGAAGAACATCAAACTTAAAGCATTTATCCTCGCACCTATTGCATTAAGCGTTATGGCAGGTACTGCTATGGCAAAAGATGTAGAAAAAGGTTGGTACATTCAAGGGAACGTTGGCCAAGCTAAAAGCTATGCAACTCAAGCTGAATTACGCAATGAAGTATTAGCATTAGGTGACATCGGCACTGTTTCACCGAACTCTCAGAAACGCCGCGGTTGGCGTGTTGACGGCGGTTACCGTTTTGATAATAATTTCTCAGCGGCATTAACTTACGCAGATCTTGGTTTGATTGAACTGGGTAGTTCGACGAATAATACAGCTATTCGTGAATTAGAAACACTTTCAGGTAAAGCATTATCGGTTGTAGGTGCTTACAATTTGCCATTAAGTGATTGGGTTAACGTTCATGTTAAAGGCGGCTATTCGCAATTAGATTCGCGTCGCAATGATACTAACTTAGGCCCTGGTATTAGTGCTGGTGATAATAGTGATTGGGTTTGGGGGGGCGGCATGTCATTTGACCTGACTGAAAATACGTCACTAATGTTCGATTGGGAACGTTACGAGTTTGAACATAAAGTTGACTTACTAACAGCTGGTTTACGTTACACCTTCGGTGAAGTTGAGAAAAAGAAAGCGATGCCTGCTCCTGTAGTTGCACCTGTTCCAGCTCCTGCACCTGCACCAGTAGTTAAGCCTGAGCCTGTTCCAGAACCTGCTCCAGCACCTGTACCGTCGCCAGTTGTTGAAATTAAGCCTCTAAATATCAACGTTTACTTTGATAACAATTCAAGTGCGTTAACAAGTGAAACTAAAGCGATTCTAGATAATGCTGGTAAACAACTTGCGGATGGCAACGTTGATAATGTAAAAGTTGCTGGTTTTGCGTCAGCGCTAGGTAACGCCGCTTATAATCAAATGTTATCTGACAAGCGTGCTAAAAACGTGACTAAATACATTCAAGACACGTGGAGTGTTGATGGTGACAAAATCTCTGTGTCTGCAAACGGAGAAGAAAAAGCGAGTGATAACGAGAACAACGGTAAAGATCGTAAAGTAACCGTTCGTGTTCAATTTTCTAAAGAACAAAAATAATTATTAGTTAATTTTTAACCGTTAAAAACCCGCTGAATTAGCGGGTTTTTTTATTTTTGCGTAGTAACAACACAATAATTCAGCTCAAGCTAACTCAGTAGTTGAGAATCTTGTAAAATTAGGCGATCATACAAGCAATTTTTACTAGGTTTTAACTAATTTGAGGATCTGATGAGTCAAGAGTCAGCTAGCCCAACCAATTTCATTCGAAATATTATTGATCAAGATTTAGCGTCAGGTAAGCACACTGGTGTTGTTACCCGTTTTCCACCAGAGCCAAATGGTTATTTACACATTGGTCATGCTAAATCAATTTGCTTAAACTTTGGGATCGGCCAAGATTATCAGGGCCAAACAAACTTGCGCTTTGACGATACAAATCCTGCAAAAGAAGATATCGACTTTGTCCATTCTATAAAAGAAGATGTGCAATGGCTGGGTTTTGAATGGGCTGGTGATGTACGTTATAGCTCAAACTACTTTGAAGAGCTTTATAATTACGCCGTTGAATTAATCAAAGCGGACAAAGCATTTGTATGTCAACTCGATGCTGAACAGATGCGTGAATATCGTGGTACATTGAAGGAGCCTGGAAAAAATAGCCCATGGCGCGATCAAAGTGTCGAAGAAAATTTAGATTTATTTGAACGTATGCGTAAGGGCGAATTTGCTGAGGGTTCACACAGTTTACGTGCAAAAATTGATATGGCGTCACCAAATATCAAGATGCGCGATCCAATTATTTACCGCATTCGTTTTATTGAGCACCACCAAACGGGTGACAAATGGTGCATTTACCCAATGTATGACTTTACTCATTGTATTTCTGATGCCATCGAAGGCATTACACATTCGTTGTGTACACTTGAGTTTGAAGATCATCGTCCATTATATGATTGGGTTATTGAAAATATTTCAATTGCTGCTCATCCACAGCAAATCGAATTCTCGCGACTGAATCTTGAATACACGGTGATGTCTAAGCGTAAGTTGGCGGCATTGGTTGAAGATAATTTAGTTGATGGCTGGAACGACCCGCGCATGCCTACGATTGCTGGAATGCGTCGTCGTGGTTACACACCTGCTTCATTAGTCGAGTTTTGTAAACGCATCGGTGTGACAAAACAAGAAAATATGATCGAAATGAGTGCGCTGGAAAGCTGTATTCGTGAAGACCTTAATGCAAGTGCACCTCGTGCAATGGCTGTATTAGATCCTATTAAGTTAGTACTTGAAAATTACCCTGAAGGGCAAGTTGAAGAATTGAATGCGCCTAATCATCCTAATGATGAAACGATGGGAACGCGTATTCTACCATTTACTCGTGAACTATTGATTGATCGTGCTGACTTTAAAGAAGAAGCTAACAAGAAATATAAGCGTTTAGTGCTTGATAAAGAAGTTCGCCTTCGTAATGGCTATGTTGTAAAAGCATTGCGTTGCGATAAAGACGCAGATGGTAATATCACGACGGTATATGGAAGTTACGATCCGGAAACGCTGGGTAAAAATCCAAGTGACGGCCGTAAAGTAAAAGGTGTTATTCACTGGGTTAGTGCTTCTCACGGTATTCCTGCGACTGTTCGTTTATATGATCGCTTGTTCACTGTGCCAAACCCAGCAGCCGAAGAAGCGTTTAGTGCAGTAATTAACCCTGAGTCATTGGTAACGGTTACAACAGCCGTTGTAGAGCCATCATTAGCGGTCGCTAAAAGCGAACAGGCTTATCAGTTTGAGCGCGAAGGGTATTTTTGTGCCGATAATAAAGATTCAACGAGCGATAACCTAGTCTTTAACCGCACCGTCGGATTGCGTGATACTTGGGCTAACAACGCTTAAATTGATGCAACTACCGTTTGGAACAGGCAATGAATTCATTGCCTGTTTTTTTATTCATTAGCGTAATAAATGTGGCGTAATGACATCACTTGATTCTAAAATTAGCCATGCCTTTGCCAAAGATGGTGCCCTAGCGCAGTGCATTGATGGCTATGATGAGCGTGAAGTTCAAACCGAAATGGCATTAGCCGTCGGTAAAGCTATTGAAGAAAAACAGCAGTTGGTTGTCGAAGCGCAAACCGGTACAGGTAAAACCTTTGCGTATTTAATCAGCGCAATGTTAAGTGGTGCTAAAACCATTGTTTCTACAGGAACGAAAGCACTGCAAGATCAACTTTACTACAAAGATCTCCCTCTGGTTAAAAAAGCGCTTAATACGCCGATTAAAACGGCGCTTCTTAAAGGGCGTGCCAACTATTTGTGCATTGACCGATTTAGAAAATTACAACAGCAGGGCGCCAGTCACAATGATCAAGTAGAGCACGATTTAATTCAAATTAAGCGATGGTCGGGACATACGTTGTCTGGCGATTTAGGTGATGTTCCTGGCGTTAACGAATCATCAATGGCATTTTCATTAGTTACCTCAAGCAGTGATAATTGCAGCGGTAAAAAATGTGAACATTACGATGATTGCTATTTACTTCGAGCAAGGCGTCTTGCAATGGACGCCGATTTAATCGTTGTAAATCATCATTTGTTTTTTGCAGATATGGCGTTAAAAGATACGGGATTTGGAGAGCTTATACCGAGTAGTGAGATGGTTATTTTTGATGAGGCTCATCAAATTCCAGATATTGCTTGTGGCTATTTTGGCGAATCACTGTCGACTAAAACCATTAAAGAGCTCGCTGTTGATATTTCCCATGTTTATTACAGTGAACTTAAAGATACCAAACAGCTATTAAAAGCAGCAGAAATAGTTCAACGTTGCAGTGATCAGTTAAGATTGGTGTTTGCCCACAATGGAGAACGTGGTGACTGGGGGCAAGCACTAAAGCGCAATGACGTAAAAGGCGCGTTTGAGCAACTTAATGCGAACCTTGATTTCATGTATCAAGTCATCAAGATCTCGTTGGGCCGCAGTGAGAACCTTGATAATTGCTTTGAAAGGCTATTAGACGTTAAATCGCGACTCGATAAATTTAAAAGCGGTGATAAAGTCGGTTTTAGCTTTTGGTATGAAGCAAGTCGCAATCATCTGCAACTTAATATTAGTCCGCTATCGATTGCTGATAAATTCTATCAACATACGAAAACGCTTGATAGTGCATGGTTGTTTACCTCTGCAACACTGAAAGTGGATGACAAGTTTGATCATTTCACAGCGCAACTTGGCATCAAGTCACCTCAAACATTATCGTTAGACAGTCCATTTGATTATCAAAAGCAATCACTGTTTTGTGTGCCGCGCTATTTTGCTGAGCCCGCCAATCCCAATTACATTGATCAATTAGCACAAACAACGCAGGTGCTTATCGAAGCGAGTAATGGCGGCGTGCTTATTCTCGTCACCAGCTTTTCAACCCTTAATCGGCTCCAGGCTAAACTCGTTAATCAAATTGATCAAACGTTGTTAGTGCAGGGCGATGATAGTAAACAAGCGTTACTAAATGCCTTTGTTGAAGATGGTGATGCTGTGTTATTAGCCACGTCTTCATTTTGGGAGGGCGTAGATATCCGCGGCGACGCATTACGCTGTGTTATCATTGATAAACTTCCGTTTGCATCGCCTGATGACCCATTATTAAAAGCACGCTTAGATGACAAAAAGAAGCAGGGCGTTGAAGGTTTTGACGCTGTGCAGGTGCCACAAGCGGTTATTTCACTGAAGCAGGGTGCTGGACGACTTATTCGTGATGTTAACGATCACGGCGCCCTAGTGCTATGTGACACGCGAATGATTACTAGGCCTTATGGCCGCATATTCTTACAAAGCTTGCCGGATATGAAACGCACTCGTGACCTTAAACAAGTTATTGACTATTTAGAGCAGCTTTAATAGCAAATTATTGAAACGAAATTGAAACGAAAATTATGTCAGAAAAAATTCTAATCATTGATACCTCAACCGAAGCATGTTCGGTAGCCGTTACTCATGGTGAAGTGCTATTTCATCAACAAGATGTTACGCCTCGTAGCCATACAAAAATGGTGTTGCCAATGGTTGACGCGATGCTCAAAAAAGCTAATTTAACCTTAAAAGAACTTGATGCTATTGCGTGGGGGCGTGGTCCAGGTAGTTTTACTGGCGTGCGTATTGGCACAGGTATTATGCAGGGGCTTGCACTCGGTGCGAATAAACCCGTGATTGGTATTTCGACACTTGCCACAATGGCACAACAAGCAATGGATGAGCACGGTGCTACTGATGTTATTGCCGCCATTGATGCGCGTATGAATGAAGTATATTGGGGCGTATTTAAGAATATTGAAGGAATCGCCACACTTATTGACCAAGAAACCGTTGTTAAGCCCGAAGCAATTGATAACGCTGCGCTCGAAGATACAAAATATATGGCAGTAGGTACCGCGTGGGCTGCTTATCCAGCGCTCAAGAATATCGCAAATATTGAGATCAATACCGACATCTTATACCCGTCAAGCCATGCAATGGCACCGTTAGCTAAAGCCGCCTTTCGTCTTGGTCTGGCTGTTGATGTGGATGATGCAAGCCCTGTTTATGTTCGTGATACTGTTACTTGGCAAAAATTGCCGGGTAGAAATTAGACGATCACAAAAAGCTTGTGCTAAACTACTTTCGCTATGATTTTAAATAACCAATATACGCCATCTAATCCAACAACCGCAGCGCCTAATGAGCGCTTAGTTGCTGGTACATCTGAACCTAATGCTATTTTACGTGGCAGAGTGGTTGATGGCGTAGATAGCACCAGCAATTCTAGTGCTCAACGCCGCACTGTTGTCGGAGATGACGACCAACAGCAACGACGCCAAAGTAGTACGCTTACGCAAGCACAATACGAACAAGTCGCGGCAGCCCATCAAGCAAATCAAACCATTTACGATAAACCCCAAGGTGTACAACGCGTTGCTATTAGCGAATATCAAAGCGTGCAACACGCACCTAAACGCGAAGAAATTCAGCGGTTAGTTGGAATCGACACCTTTGCCTAAGAGGCATCAATGACTCAACGAATGCTTTTTATTGGCTATTGTCTATTTGCCATTATTATTAGTTATATTCCCCTCATCGGTTTGCCTTTTATTTATTTGGCAACCATATTTCACGAAATGTCTCACGCGCTTACAGCGCTAATTACTGGCGGCCAAGTAGTCGAATTTTCGCTTGCCATCAATGGTAGTGGTCACGTTTTATCCCGTGGCGGCAGCAGCTTTCTTATTGCCATTAGTGGTTATTTAGGCGTTTCAATTTGGGCGGCATTGTTGTTTCAGGCAGGCACCCGTAATACATTAGCACGTGTGACTATTGGCGCATTAATAGCGCTTTTTTCCATGGCTCTTATCTTATGGGTGAACAACATGATGACAGCCCTAATTTTGGCAGCGGTCATAGGACTATTAATCTTAATACTCGTTAAAACAAACGCCAAACTCATGACTTATCTCAGCCGATTTATCGCAATCTTAGTGTTGTTCAATGCCATTAAAAGCCCACTCTATTTGATTGATGGCCGTGCTGTTGGTGATGGCGCAATGTTAGCTAACATAACTTTTATACCTGAGATTGTTTGGGTCGTTTTATGGTGTGTTACAGGGCTAAGTGTGTTGTATTACTTGTATCAATCGTTAAGCAAGGAAAGGTAATATTTAATGGAAAGTCTTGAATTCTTATTACCGCATATTCGTTTGTCCTCACTGCAATATCATTCACAAAATAGTGAGATAGTTACCATTGCGCTGCACGGATGGCTTGATAATGCCAATAGTTTTTCACCATTAATGGCTGTTAATAGAAATCATCATGTAATAGCAATTGATTGGCCCGGACATGGACATTCACAACATCGCGGCGTGGATGCGTCTTACCAGCTACTTGATTACGTTTATGATTTATACGCGTTAATTGAACACCATCAATGGCAAAAGGTAAATATTATTG